>JAGFIQ010000069.1 GCA_024103495.1 Aridibacter famidurans | reverse complement strand
GTCCTCAGACCTCAGACCTCAGACCTCAGACCTCAGACCTCAGACCTCAGACCTCAGACCTCAGACCTCAGACCTCAGACCTCAGACCTGGTTACGCCCGTCGCTCGCGCTCCGGGTTCCGATTCCTCAGTCCTCAGTCCGACTGCTCCCGTGCTATAATCTGCCCTTATTGATCGGAGCGCCCTGGACACCCTAAACATCATCGCGCTCCACCGTCATCGGACGGCATTCGATCTGATCAGCAATGGACGACCCTGCCAGTTTATCCTTCATTCTGCTCGCCGAAGCGGCTGCGGATCCGGCATCTTTCAGCCTGTCTTCCGTTTTCCTGAACATCCTGCTCGTGTTAGCCCTTGTGTTGGGCAACGGGTTTTTCGTTGCGTCCGAATTCGCGCTTGTCGCGGTCAGGAAATCGCGGATCGAATCGCTTGCGGCCGAAGGCAGCCGGGCCGCGGAGCGCCTCCTGGAGTGTCTGAACAATCTTAACGAGTACATCTCGGCAACCCAGCTCGGCGTCACGATGTTCTCGCTTGGTCTCGGTTGGGTCGGAGAGCCTGCGGTGGCGATGTTCCTGGAGCCCCTGATCATCGGCATAGGCAATCTTACCGGCGCATCGTTCCTGGTTTCCGGTGCCGTACTTCAGACGATCTCGTTCGTCGTGGCATTTTCGATCATCACTTTTGTACTCATCGTGCTGGGCGAGCTTGCCCCAAAGACCATAGCGCTGGAGGTCACTGAAAAGGTCGCGCTCGCGATCGCGCTTCCGATCCAGATCTTCTACAAGACGTTTTATTACCCGATTCGTCTCCTTTACTGGACGGGCGCCAAGACGGTCCGGCTGTTGGGACTTCATCCCACGGGCGAAGAGGGTTCGGTATATTCGGAGGAAGAGATCCGGCACCTGATCGACATCTCGAAGAAGAGCGGCCACCTGAACGAGGAAGAACAGAAGCTGATCCACCAGGTCTTCGAGTTCTCGGAGACGACCGTCCGCGAGGCGATGGTTCCCAGGACCGAGATCTTTGCGATCCCCGTCACGTACGACCTGAACGAGATAGCCGAGGCGTTCCGCGAAAGCGGATTCTCGCGCTTTCCTGTCTTTCGCGAATCGCTCGACGACATCGCGGGCGTCATCCACAGCAAGGACGTGATGAGCTATCTCCTGAATCCGGAGGCATTCCGGATAGAGAAGATCCTCCGCCGACCTGTATACGTCGTAGATACCGCACGGCTCGAGGACGTGCTGCGGAAGATGCAGACCGAGAAGTTCCACTTTGGTTTCGTGGTCGATGAACACGGCGGCGTCGAGGGCATAATCACTCTCGAAGACCTGCTCGAGGAGATCGTCGGGGAGATTGCGGACGAATACGACGAAGAGGTCGCGGAACAGATCTATGAACAAAAGGACGGATCGTACCTCCTCGACGGGGGTCTCGCGGTTCGGGATCTCAACAAGAAGCTCGGGCTGAATGTGCCTGTTTCCGAGGGGTACACGACGATCGCGGGATTTCTTATGGCCGAAGCGGGCCAGGTCCTCACGGAAGGCGAGCGCGTGAAGTTCAATGGGCACGAATTCGTGGTTCAGGAGGTGGACCGCAGGAGGATCACGCGTGTGAAGATGGAGAAGGTGGCTGTATGAAGTATATTGGCCTGGCAGCAATCGCGGTGATTTGCCTTTTCGTGTTGACGGCCGCGGCGCAGGAGAGAAGGTTCGACGTCGTCCTGACGCTCGACGGGACCTCGTCGCGGATCGACCGCAAGGAGGCTTCGGCGACTGCGAAGATCGTGAACCGCTCACCCGATCATCTCGACACTTCCACGCTTCCGGAACTGAACATCTATTTCTCGGCCTGCCAGCCGTCAAATCCTTCCTGTCTTGACTCGACGCTTTACTTCGCGACCCTTGAGATACCAAAGGCGCGGATTCCGGAAAACCGTTCGCTTGAAGTCGCAGTGCCCTTGTCAGACCTTCAGTGGATTCTCGGGCCGTATAGAAGGGGGTCGGCCAGCTACTTCAAGACGGACCTCTCGGGAGTGCCCCGGACCAGTATCTTTCTGTATGCCGATGTGAAGATCCCGGACGGATTTGTCGAAGGGCCGGGCGGATCGAAGAAACCGAAATACAGGGAATCGGTCTCGAACGTTGTTATCGTGACGTTTGAGTGATGCGACCGATGGATTTAAGGGAATGATCCGGTGATTCCGCCGGATCTTTTGTTTTTGGGCGCCCGCTTTTGTTTTTGGGAAAGGTAAGGGGTAAATTTAGCTGACACGATTTACGCCCGCGCTGCCGCCTGGGCTACTGACACGATTTACGCCCGCGCTGACGCCTGGGCTACTGACACGAATTACGCCCGCGCTGACGCTTGGGCTACTGACACGAATTACTCCCGCGCTGACGCTTGGGCTACTGACACGGATCACGATTCACGCCCGTGCTGACGCTTGGGCTGCTGACACCTCCTTAAACTTTGAACTTTGAACTTTGAACCTTGAACTAAACAGTCTATGAGCTTAATCGAAGACATATGGGCCCGCGAGATACTCGATTCCCGCGGTAATCCTACGATCGAAGCCGAGGTTACCCTCGCTTCCGGGGTCGTCGGCCGCGCCGCTGTCCCGAGCGGCGCTTCCACGGGCGAGAATGAAGCGGTCGAGCTTCGCGACGGTGACGGCCTTCGCTATCTCGGCAAGGGCGTTACAAAGGCAGTGGCGAACGTCAACGATAAGATCGCCTACGAGCTGGAAGGCCTCGACGCGCTCGACCAGACGACGGTCGACGAAGCGTTGATCGAGCTTGACGGTACCGAGAACAAATCGAATCTGGGGGCCAACGCGCTCCTGGCCGTCTCGCTTGCCACCGCGAGGGCAGCGGCGACGTACCTCGAGATGCCGCTCTATCGCTACATTGGAGGGACGAACGCCCGCACGCTTCCGACGCCGATGATGAACATCATCAACGGAGGCGCGCACGCCGACAACAACGTCGATTTCCAGGAATTTATGATAATGCCCGTCGGCTCGGAAAACTTCGCTGAAGCACTAAGGGCCGGGGCCGAGATCTTTCACAACCTGAAAAAGGTGCTTCACACGCGCGGGTACTCGACCGCTGTTGGCGACGAAGGCGGATTTGCTCCCGATCTCAAGTCCAACGAGGAAGCGGTTGAAACTATCCTCGAAGCGATCGAAAAGGCGGGCTATAAAGCCGGCGAGAACGTGATGATCGCCCTCGACCCGGCGTCGAGCGAATTCTATTCCGACGGCAAGTATGTTTTCAAGAAGTCTGACGGAAGGGAACTTTCGAGCGACGAGATGGCGGAGTACTGGGCGGACTGGGCATCGCGCTATCCCATCATTTCGATCGAGGACGGAATGGCGGAGAGCGACTGGAAGGGCTGGGTGAACCTGACATCGATGATCGGGGACAAGGTCCAGCTTGTCGGCGACGACCTCTTCGTGACGAACGTGAAGTTCCTCGAAAAGGGGATCGAGGTTGGAGCGGCGAACTCGATCCTGATCAAGGTGAACCAGATCGGGACATTGACGGAGACTCTCGACGCGATCGAGCTCGCGAAGACGAACAATATGACGGCGGTCATCTCGCATCGCTCAGGCGAGACGGAGGATTCGTTCATCGCCGATCTGGCGGTCGCCACGAACGCGGGACAGATCAAAACGGGATCGCTCTCAAGGTCGGACAGGATCGCGAAGTACAACCAGCTGCTGCGGATCGAAGAGGACCTGGATTCCTCGGCGCGGTATCTTGGAATGGGAAGCTTTTACCAGCTCGGCTGAAGTGAGGATCTAACCGCTAGTAACTAAGGGATTTTTCAAACGCAAAGGTCGCCAAGGACGCTAAGGAAGATCCTCTTCTGCCATCTTGTAGAATTGCCCTCGTACTTGAGACGGTTCAAGTTTTTCACCGACACATGCCCGAAATGGCTTAGCGTCCTTCGCGACCTTCGCGTTAAAATTCTCAAAGATTCTCCGTGATCTCTGTGGTGAATCCCCATGAAGATGGAATGGAATAAGGTCGGCTACACGATCTCGACCGACCGTGAGCGGCTTCAGATCGAAGTCATTCACAGCTACCTGAAAGAAGAATCGTACTGGGCTCGCGAACGGACCCGCGAGCAGACCGTCGCCGCGATCGAGAACTCGATCTGTTTCGGCCTCTACGAAGGCCCCGAGCAGATCGGATTCGCCAGGGTGGTTACCGATCTCGCGACATTCGCATACCTGGGCGATGTTTTCGTGCTTCCGTCACACCAGGGCAAAGCGTTGGGGAAATGGCTTATGGAGGTCATCATTTCTCACCCCGATCTGCAGGGCTTCAGAAGGTGGGTGCTCGCGACCCGGGACGCTCACAAGCTCTATGAAAAGTATGGGTTTACGGGCTTGAAACATCCCGAAAGATGGATGGAAAAGGCCGCGCCGAACGCGTACTGACCCGAATCCGGGCCCGTCTCCCGGGCGAATCAGATACAATAGAAGGCAACTGCAAACAGCGGGTAGTGAGACGACCGGTCGGCAATCTTTCCCTTTTCGAGCCGTTTTCCAAGTGGTATCATTCCAAAAGGCAATGGATCTCGCCGTCCTCGCATCACAGCGGCTGACCACCAACAAGAGAAACATTTATGGCAGATATCGAAGCTTACAAGGACAAGTTCAGTGACAGCGGGCGAAGGATCCTGCAAAGCGCGCTGGATGAGTCTCAGAGGCGCGATCAGAATTACGTGTCTGTCGGGCATATTCTGCAGTCGCTGGCCGATGAGGAGGAAGAGCTTTTCAATTCAACAATGCGCGATCTTTCGGTCGATCCGCGGTCGGTCAAGCTCCTGATTGACAAGCGCGTCGAAGGCGGACGCCAGCACAGCGGAAAAGGATTCCGTATCGCGCCCGAAACAACCGAGCTTTTCAAGCGCGCGATGGACCGTGCCCGCTCGCAGGGCCGCCGGGTGATCGAGGCAAGCGACATCTTCTACGTGCTCTCGAACGACGAGCGCAGCGTGCTCAACGACATTCTCCAGAATCTTGGGATCGGGCACGAGGAGCTGTCGCAAACGGCGACCAGCCGCATACGCATCCGCGAAAAAGAAGCCGAAAGGATCAAGAAGAAATACGAACTGCCTTCATACCTAAAGCATTTCGGCGTTTCGCTCAACAAGATGGCCCGCGAGGACAAGATCCCGCCGGTCATTGGGCGCGAAGGCGAGATCCGTCAGATGATGGAGATCCTTTCGCACAAGGAAAGGTCGAATTCGCCGATGCTCGTCGGCGAGCCGGGTGTCGGCAAGACCGCCGTCGCCGAAGGCCTTGCGAGGATGATCGAGCTCGAGCCGGACAATGTACCTGCAAGGCTCAAGAACGCGCATATCGTCCAGCTTCAGATGGGCGGTATGGTCGCAGGAACGATGCTCCGCGGAATGTTCGAGGAGCGCATCAAGGGCGTCATCGACGAAGTGAAAGAGAAGGAGAACATCATTCTCTTTATCGACGAGGCGCACACGATCATAGGGGCGGGAGCGGCGCTCGGCACCTCGTCGGACGCGGCTAACATGTTCAAATCCGCGCTCGCAAGAGGCGAGCTAAGGATTATCGGCGCCACGACGCTGAACGAATACAAGGAGTACATCCAGGAAGACGAGGCGCTCGCGCGCAGGTTCCGGCTTGTGAAGGTCCAGGAACCGTCGCTGGACGAGACCCGCGAGATCCTGCTCGGCGTGAGACCGAGGCTTGAGAAGAACTACTCGGTCAAGATCTCCGACGAGGCCATCAATATGGCACTCGAGATGTCTCCGAAATACATACGCAACCTGCATCTTCCGGACAAGGCGATCGGCTGGCTCGACACGGCCTCGGTGAAGGTCGAGATCAACGAGCCTTCGAAGGCCGTCGTGAAGCCCGAGCACATCGTGGATGTCATTTCCCAGGAATCCAGGATTCCGAAGGATATGATCTACCGCGACACGTCCGACCGTTTCTCGAGTATGGAGTCGGAGCTCGCCAAGCGGGTCGTCGGTCAGAAGGACGCCGTTACGGCTGTCGCCGAAAGGCTGCGGCTGAACAAGGGGCCGCTCAAGGAAAGCCACTACACGCCCGACGGAGTGCTACTTTTCCTGGGCCCGACCGGCGTCGGCAAGACCGAACTCGCGAAAGCGGTCGCGGAATTCATGTTCGGCGACGACGAAAAGATGGTCCGGATCGACATGTCCGAATACGGCGACGGCACGGTCGGCATCGAGAAGCTGATCGGGATGCCGCGCGGCATCGTCGGAAGCGAACGCGGCGGGATCCTTACGGAACAGCTGCGTGAGAACCCGTACACTGTGCTTCTGCTAGACGAGGTCGAGAAGGCTTCTCCTTACCTGATGAACCTGTTCCTGCAGGCATTCGACGAGGGATGGCTTACTGACGGTCGCGGAAAGCGTGTGTACCTGTCCGACGCGATCGTGATAATGACCTCGAACCTCGGGTCGGAAAGCTTCAAGAAATACGAGAAGCCGCTCGGATTCGGGATGAAGTCGCTTGGCGATGTCTCGGCTATCAAGAATGAGGTGCTGAAGGCGGCGGAGCAGAGGTTCTCGCCGGAGTTCCGAAACCGTATCGACGAGATCGTGGTCTTTTCGCCGCTAACGATGGACGAGGTCCGCGAGATCGCGAAGCTGTACATCGACAAGGTCGGGCGCCATATGGCAAAGCAGGGCAAGTCGATCGAGGTCACCGATGCGGCGATCGACCTCCTGACGCTGAAGGGTTTCAGCCCCGCCTACGGCGCGCGGTTCCTGAAGCGCCACATCGATCAGCAGGTCAAGCTTCCGATCACGAACCTCTGGAAATCGGCTGAGAAGTTCGTCGTGGACGCCAAGGACGAAGAGATCGTCGTCAGCCCGAAGGACACATTCAGTTTGAACTAGAGTGAGAATCTCCTGCTTCTCAGGCAAAAGGCTCCGGTGATATCATTCGCCGGAGCCTTTTTTTCAGTTACGTGCATCAGTTCGTTATGCAAAGATCCCGGATATTGATTGTTGGACAGCTCTTCTTCGTGTTCGCTTTGTGCGCCTCTGTGGTTTTCGCTCAACTCAACAAAGAGGCGGACAGGTGCAAGGTGGTGATGGCGGTCGAGTTTCGAAATACCGGAGAGATCGGCGATATCCGGAGGGTCAATTCGAATTGCGAAGGCTCGGAACACGTTGATTCTGAATCGTTCTGGTTCGCGGCAACGGAAGCAGCCCGAAGGATCGAGTTCGTCCCTCCGATAATCGAACGCCAACCCCGGACCGTTGTGAAGGAAGTGACCTATTTGTTCGATCCGAACGCGGAGAGATTGCTCGAAGAAGAGCCTGACCGCGAGATAATAATTCTCCACCAGCCGCGGGCGGCGTATCCGAGATCGGATACTGGAACAGTCTGCATTCGAGGGACTGTGATCTTACGCGCAACGTTCAACGCGGACGGCGCCGTCGAGTCGGTAAATGTCGTGAAGGGGATGCCATTCGGTGCGACGGAGAACGCGATAGAAGCGGCAAAGCAAATCGCTTTCTTACCGGCAACAAGGAACGGAGTACCTATGACCATCAACAGGGTCGTACACTTTAATTTTTCAATCTACTGAAGTATTGCGCCGCAAGACTGAGCGGCAAATTGATTTGAGTTATGTCCAGGAGACTATCTGTTATCTACACACTGTTTCTGGCGATCTTCTGCGCCGCAGCGGTTTCCGCTCAGACGCCCGTCAGGCCGGACCCGCAGACTGAAAAGGCCGAGGCCGTGATCGCGAAAGCGGTCGCGAAGCTCGGCGGACAGGCTTATCTGAACGCGCAGAACTCGGTCGGCGAAGGGAACCTGAGCCTTCTTCAGGAAGGCAGGATCGGGGCGTACATGACGTTTATCGACGTCATCGTCTTTCCGGACCGCGAGCGCACCGATTTTGACGAACGCGGCTCGAAGACCGTTCAGGTCAACACCGGCGACACGGGATGGATCTACGAGGAGCATCTCGAGAGGTTCGGCGAGCAGACCGAATCGCAGATCGAAGGTTTCAAACGCGCGATCCGGACGCACTTCGACACACTTCTGCGGGGCGGATGGAAGGGCGAGGCCGAGCTCAGTTACGTCGGCCGCAGGCCTTCGACGCTCGGAAAGCGGAACGACGTGCTAAAGCTGGAGTTCGAAGACGGCTTCGTAGTGGAGTATGAGTTTGACGACGAGGGACTGCCGATGAAGACCGTTTACACGACCGCGGGTCCCGACGACACCGTTCTTACCGAAGAGAACCGATACGGCCGCTACATCACGAGCGGCGGGATACTCTATCCTTCAGTCGTTGATCGATACACGAACGACGTGCATATTTTCCGCGCTACCTACGAATCGATGGAGTTCAACAAGCGCATCCCGGACGAGATCTTCGTCAAACCGGACGATCCGAAGAAGCTCAGGAAGAAGCTGAAGCTGTGAGTTTGGAGAGCTGGCTGTGTTGGCCGAGTTTGTGAGTTGGGTAAGAAAGGAGACGGGGACAGTGCAAGTGAGGTATGCCGAAGGCATATCGGAAGTTAGCCCGGGGCAAGCGGAGCGCAGCCCCGGGTTTAACGCGTGAACGATCCGTGTTATGCCGAAGGCATATCGGAGGATAGCCCGGGGCTAGCCGCAGGCGCAGCCCCGGGGATCAGGTTCCAATCGATGATGCACTCCGGAGGAGTGCTGCGAGTTGTCGATATGACAGACAGAAATGAATCATGCTAAATTCCCTTCATCGCGTGTTTGGGCATACCCACATGGCCCGTCGTGCGAAATTCCCATATTTCAGGAGGTCCTCACATGCCTTCAACGCACCTCGTTTTGCAGTACCACGTTGTTTTCAGCACGAAAGAAAGACGGCCGTTCATTAAAAAGGAATGGCGCAGCCGACTGCACAAATTGATGTCCGGTTGTATCCGGGCAGAGGGCGGAGTTCCGCTAGCTGTAGGCGGTATCAATGATCATGTGCATCTGCTCTTTGGTCTGAGGTCTACCCACCAGCTCGCAAGTTTTGTGAAAGCTGTAAAGGTCTCTTCAAGCAAATGGGTACACAGGGATATCGGGATGGAGGTTTTCTGCTGGCAGACCGGCTACGGCGCATTTACGGTTAGCCCTTCTCAAACTGAGGCAGTCCGCAAGTACATCACGAACCAGGAAAGTCATCATTCAAAGGTGTCATTCAAGGAAGAATATCTGCGCCTCCTGAAGAAGTCTGGCGCAAAGTTCGACGAGGAATACTTGTGGTGAAGACGCACTCCTCCGGAGTGCAAGATCATTGTTGCCGAATACCCGGGGCTGCGCCTGCGGCTTGCCCCGGGCTAACATCCGATACGCCTCCGGCGTAAAAAAAGAGGCGGGAACAAGTCCCGCATCTACCTAAATCAAACTCACCAAACTCGGTCAACTCCCCGAACTCAGTCAACTTGCAGATCAAACGAACGCGAACGCGAATTTCTCCTGGTGGAGGCTCTTGTCGCCCGTCAGGTCGACGGGGCCCAGATAGGCCTCGATCTCGTCGAGTACCAGCCTTTCCTCTCCCCGGAGCGCCTTCGAAACCTCCGGATGCACGCGGAGCGTCGTCTCGCGCACGTCACTCAGCCCCTTCGAAATACGCCTCGCTTCCTCAAGGATCTCGTAGCAGATCGTCTGCGCCGACTTGATCCAGCCCGCGCCCTCGCAGTAGTCGCAAGGCGAGCAGAGAGTCCGCTCGAGCGACTGCTTGACCCGCTTGCGGGTCATAATGATCAGCCCGAAGTCGTTGAACGACAACACCTTCGTCGGCGATTTGTCCGCCTGGAGCGCTTCCTGAAGCGCCTGCAGGACCTTCTTGCGGTTGTTACGGTCCTCCATGTCGATCAGATCGAGCACGATGATCCCGCCGAGGTCGCGCAGGCGGATCTGTCTCGAGATCTCGTCCACCGCTTCCAGATTGGTCTTTGTGATCGTGTCCTCGAGCCTTGCATTGCCCTTCCCGACGAATTTGCCGGTGTTGACGTCGATCGCGATCAGCGCTTCCGTCTGGTTGATTACGAGGTAGCCTCCGGATTTCAGCCAGACGCGATGCTTCAGGGCCTTGTCTATCTCTTCCGAAACGCCGTACGAGTCGAGGATCGGCTCGTCGAGGGTGTGGAACTTCACCCGCTTGACCATCGCGGGCTGAATGCGGTTCACGAACTCGATTATCCGAAGGTATTCTTCCTCCGAATCGACCCGGATCGCCGCGAAATCGTCCGATAAATGGTCGCGAAGAAGCCTGAGAATGATGTCGAGGTCCTGGTGGATGACCGCCGGCGACTTGGATTTCTCTGCGTCGCTTCGGATGTCGTACCAGGTATTGAGCAGGTACTTGGCGTCGTCGTGAAGTTCCTTCTCGCTTTTTCCGACGCCTGCTGTCCTGACGATGAACCCGCCGGACGGGACGTCCTCTTTCGTGACGATGTTCGTGATGATCGAGCGAAGCCTCCCGCGCTCCTTTGCAGAATCGATCTTCCTGGAGACTCCCAGATGCTCGATCGTCGGCATATAGACCAGGAACCGTCCCGGAAGCGCGATGTGCGACGTGATCCTTGCGCCTTTCTTCGCAATCGGCTCTTTAGCGATCTGGACGAGTATCTCCTGGCCCTGGCTGAGCAGGTCCGAGATCTTCGGCTGGCCCTTTCCTCCGCTTCTCCGCGAACGTCCGCTTCCGCCCTTCCGGCCCTTCGGTTTCTTGAATTCCGCTTCTGCGATCGCGTCGTCGGCGACGATCGGCTGTTCGGCGTCGGTCGTTTTGTAGCTCTTGTCGGTATGCGTCTTCGATTTGACCGGAGATTTGCCGGCGCCGGATTCGTTCTTCCGTCGCCCGCCCCTCGAGCCGCGCCGCGCGGCCATCTCCGAGACGTCGTCGGATTCCTTCACGCTGGCTTCGCCGTCGGGCAGCTGATCGGCTTTCTTCGATCGCGACGAGGCCGATTTGCGGCTCCGGGTCGATCTTGACCTCGTAGAGCGCTTTGCCGCAGGCTTCTTTCCGGTGTCTTCGCCGGATTCATCCTCCGAAGCCTCATCGGATTTCTTCGCCCTCGAGGAAGTGCTGCGCTTCCTTCGGGGCGTCGTCTTCTTGGGAGCCTCTTCGGTCTCTTCGGCCTCTTCCTCATCGGCCTTCTTCTTCGATCTCGAAGAGGTCTTCCCGGAACTCTTCGCCTTCGAGCGCCCGCGAGAGGACTTTTTGGGCTTCTCTTCTTCTTCCTCGTCCGCGACGCGTTCGAAGCCGTTGCCGAGGTCCGAGACCGAATCGAATAGCGAGCCGACCTCGGCAAACTCGGTCGATTCTTCCATATCGAACTCGATCGAGCGGACGTTGTCGATGATCGCCTCCTGCGTCATCGCGTCCTTCAGCATTTCGCCGGGGTCCTCATCCTCATCGACGATCCGTTCAAAATCCGAATCGCCGAAGTCAAGGTCGGTCACCTCAAGCACGTTCTCGCGTTCGGCTTCTTCAGCCTCTTCTTTCCTCGTGTCCTTGCGGCTGCGTCTTCCCCTCTTGGGTTTCTCTTCTTCTTCCTTTTCTTCCGCAGGCTCTTCTGCCGACTCGGGCTCTTCCTGTTTTCTGCGGGATCTTCCACCGCGGCGGCCTCGTCCGGATCTCTCTTCTTTTTCTTCTTTCTCTTCTTTTTCAGCGTCCTCGTCGGAGATCTCGGCGCGCTCCTGCGCATCCTCCATTTCCTTTTCTCGTTTCAGGCGCTCCCTTTGAATGTGATCGGTGGCTTCCTTGTCCGCTTCTTCAGGAGACTTCTGCTCCTTGGACTTGGCGAGCACGATCCGCTCGATCTCTTCTTCTTCGTCGAAGAAGTCGGAGACGTAAAGGAAGGCGTCGCGTTCGAGGCCGATATCGACGAATGCCGACTGCATTCCGGGCAGTACCCTCTGGACCTTGCCCTTGTAAATGTTGCCGACGATCCCGGCGTTCTCCTCGTCGCGCTCGATGTAAAACTCTGTGACCTGGCCGTTATCCAGGATGGCGATCTTTTTCTCGCGTCCGTTGACGCTGATGATCATTTCTTTAGACATATGTGCAAATTTCCTCTGGAGAGGATCTTTGGCAGGTTGAATTCGATTGTGAACGGTAAGTGCCGGCGCAAAGAAACGCGCCGCTGGAGAAGATACACTTGTAGCCTTTATAGACTAAGTCCCCGGGACCTTGCGTGCGCAAGTCCCTTTCAACTGACAGGACCTGTGGTTCTGTTCAAAAGTCTGTCTATAGCTAATGGGGGAAACCTGTGTATAAAAGCAATCTTCTCTTGCCTTTCGATTGCGGGGAGCGACTGGTCCTTCCTCTGAAGGGCGCTCCGACCCGCTGTAGATCCGTTCTCTCGTTAAAACTGCTTCAAAAATCCTTTCTGTTCGCAAGGAGCTAACTTCTCTTCCTTTAACGAACTTCCTCAGTATATAGGTTTTCCGGGAAACGCAAAAGCGGCGGGCAGGCATTGGGGACACTTCGATAATAACCTGCGATGGTCTATCATAGTGTGAACACCCCAACTTTGCCGCTGTCCCGCGGCGGCTTTCAAGGACGTCTCCGATGCCCCGGATGCGTGCTCACAAGCCTATGGAAGTCTATTTTCAACTGATCGAAGATCCGGAAAAGCTCCGCGAAGCGTGCGAGAGGCTGTCGGAAGAGAAGTCTCTTGGATTCGACACGGAGACCAGCGAACTCGACCCGCGTGACGGCGTCCTGCGTCTCATCCAGCTGAGCAACGGCCGCGACACGATAGTCGTGGACCTCTTCAAGTTTGCCAAGTACGGCGATATCAAAGAGATACCGGAGCTCGAGCCGCTCCGAAAACTTATTGAGGCGAAACGACCCGTGAAGATCGCGCACAACGCGAAATTCGACGCGAAATGGGTCGGGCATCACCTGGGCATCGATGTCGGCGGCACGTTCGACACGATGATAGCGAGCCAGCTGATTTCGGCGGGCGATCAGGACAGAAGGCATTCGCTTGCCGACGTCGCCGCGTTTTTCCTGGGGACGGAGGTCGACAAGGCGGAGCAGGTGAGCGACTGGTCCGCCGAGACCCTTTCGGATTCGCAGATCGAATACGCCGCCAAAGACGCCGCGATCGTTGTCCCGCTACGGGAAAAACTCGCCGAAAGACTGAAGGCGGACGGGCTTGAGAAGGTAGCGGAGATCGAGTTCGGCTGCGTGACGCCGATCGCGAGAATGGAGCTGAACGGATTTCATATCGACCAGGGATGCTGGCGTGAACAGCTTTCGAAGGTCAAGGGCGAGCAGGAGACGATCGCGTTTGAGCTGCAGGAGATGCTCTCGGCGGGCGTGGCACAGGCGTCGCTTTTCGGCGCCGCGCAGATCAACCTCGATTCGCAGGTGCAAGTGTCGGACGCTCTCCGGAATCTCGGCGTTCCGATCCCGGATTCGACGCGCGCGTGGCAGCTTCAGCCGCTGGCGAAGGATTATCCCGTTATCGGCAAGCTCCTCGAATACAGGGGCGTGGCGAAGGCGCTTACGAGCTTCGGAGAGAACATCCTCGATTTTGTCGATCCGCGAACGGGACGCATCCACGCAGATTTCCGGCAGATCGGCGCCCCGACGGGGCGGTTCTCGTGTTCGCGCCCGAACCTTCAGCAAATCCCTCACGGCCCGGAATACAGAAGGTGTTTCCGAGCCGAGGAAGGGAATACGTTGATCGTAGCGGACTACTCGCAGATCGAATTGCGGATCCTTGCTGAGTTCTCGGGCGACGAGAAGTTCATCGAGGCGTTCCGCTCGGGCGAGGACTTTCACGCTTCGGCTGCCGCGCAGGTCTTCGGGGTGCCCGTATCTGAAGTGACGGCCGATCAGAGGACCTTCGCGAAACGCCTGAATTTCGGGGTTGTATACGGGATCGGGGCTCAGAGGCTTGCGACGATCACCGGCTTCTCGGAAAGGGAGGCGGAGAATGTCCTCCGAAGATATTTCGCGACGTACAGGGGTCTGGACGAGTGGCTTCGCGCGGCAGGCGAACGAGCGGTCACGGAGCGCGCGGGAAGGACCGCCTCGGGACGTATGGCGCGATTCCGGTTCGACGAGGAAGACCGAGGGCAGATCGCGGCGACGAAACGGAACGGTAAGAACATGCCGATTCAGGGCACGAGCGCCGACATTCTGAAGCGGGCGCTCGCCCTGCTTCACGAGGCGATCAGGGGTACTTCAGCAATGCTCGTGAACATCGTCCACGACGAGATCGTTGTCGAGTGTTCGGAAGCCGAGGCTGAACCGACGGCGGAGAAACTGACGGCGTCGATGACCGCCGCGGCGGAGGAATACATCAGGCGTGTCCCAATAGTCGTGGATGTTTGCGTTTCCAGGGCGTGGAGTAAGTGAGTTGGCCGAGTTGGCAGAGTTGAATTGTAGGGGCGGGGCTTGTCCCCGCCCTTCCGTATACCGAGGCGCGAAGCGACGGCCTGCATTTAGCCGTGGGTAAGCCCGAAGGGCGCAACCCACGGTACGAGTCCCCGAAAAAACACCAGCCGCTATAGCGGCGACATTTCCGAGTCGCGAAGCGATATGCTCGGTGGTCAACCACGAAGGAACACAAAGAAACACGAAGAAAGAGAAGCAAGAGGTGAAAGAAAAAGAAGCACGAAGAAAATGTACACTTTGTGCTTCTTTGTGTTCCTTCGTGGTCTAAAGATCGATGGGCCTACGAAACCGCCGAGGCCTTCTGCTCGTCGACGTACAGGATCCGCGTGCAGGACTCGCAGGTCACGATCTGGTCCGTCGTCTTCAGCTCCACAACGACCTGCTTCCTGAGCGACATAAAGCAAGCGCTGCAGGAATCGTCTATCACCTCCGCGACAGCGATCCCGTCGCGGCTGCGGCTAACGAGCCTGTCGTAAACCGCAGCGAGCCTGTCGGGAAGCCCGGAAAACACCTCTTTGCGAGCCTCCGACAACTTGTCCAGCTCGGCCTTGTCGGCGTCGAGACTCTCGTCAAATTCCGCCTGGGTCTTCTCCCAGTCGCTCTCGAGATTCGCCACCTCGTCCGCCCGCTGTTCCAGAGTCGCAGAAGTCTCGTCGATCACTTCCATCAGTTCGAGGATCTTCGTCTCGAAATTCGAGATCTGCTTGTTCAGCGAATCGATCTCGCGCATCGCTGCTTCGTACTGCTTCGTATCCTGAGCGGTCTTCAGGTTCCTTGCGGCGCGCTCGAGGCCGACCTTTGCCTCTGCGATGTCCTTTTCCAGGCCGGACTTCGTCTCTTTCGCACCTTCCAGGCGGTTTTGTATCTCACGAATGGAAGAGGCGTGCTTTTCAAACTCATCTTCAAGTTCAGCACGCCTCGTTTCCGCGGTATCGATGTTATTTTTTAGCTGTCTGAGCCGGGTATCGGTCTTCTGCAGCTCTATTAATTTTGCTAGTTCGGACTTCACGTTAACTCAATCCCCCAGGTTGTTGCTAAACCGTGATTTTACAATACGAGGATACGATTCGGGAAATCGAAGCGGCCGAACTGTCTAATCGCTGCTAACCGAGAAACACCTCGAAATGCCGTTTGAAGCCCTTTACATTGAAGGTCGAGAGCTCTCGTTCGCCTGTCCGGGTGAACCACTGCGGTACATCGTCGATCTTCAGGAGGACCAGGTCTTCGGCCTCTTTCGCGAAACCAAAATGCGAGATCCTGGCGCAGACGAGCGCTCCTCCCCTCATGATCCCGTCGCTTGTGGATTGTGTCCACCCGGCCTCGAGCGTCAGCCGCCTGATCCCTTTTCGAAGCGTCACCGCTGAGCCCGACAGCCAGTACCCGTCGAACTTGAACCTGTGGCTGCGGTTCTCCTCCACCCCGATCCCTGCGCCGTGACGGTTGAACGCCTCGACGATATCGCTAAGCGACTCGAAGAGCCACGCCGAGCCTTTCTCGCGCACCGCATCGTTCGTCGCGCGCAACTTGAAATACTCGGCAAGGTCGAAACGCCCTTCGGCCTTCGCGCTCTGTACCGCGTTGTCGATGTCGCGTACGTATTCTTCGTCAAGCCCTGCCATCGTCATCAGAGAATAAGACTGCGCAGTCTTTAATGCAATTTCGTGATATCATCGTCGAATACTGACCACCCAGGCTCGGCTCTAAGTTATGAGGATCACAGCAGTTCTACTCTCTATACTTATACTCTCCGCAGCCCTCCCAGCACAGGACCCGACCCCTACCGCTAGTTCGGAGGCCGCCGTGGCGCAGCCCGATCAGGACAAGTACGATTTCCAGGCGGCGGTAAAGCTCACGGATCCTTCGGAGCGTTCGAACGCGCTGGTCGCATTCACGGAAAGGTATCCGGAGTCAGAATTGGTCGCTCAGGCGCGCGAGTACGCTACTGCAGCCCGCGCGGAAATGGCCGCGAAAGCGATCGAGGCAGGCGAAAATGACGAGGGCGTTCGCCTGTTCCGGCTCGCGGTGTCGGAAGCGCCCGAACCCGTCTCCGATAAGCTCTACACAGGAGTCCTGCTCCAGATCCCGAACAATCTGTTCTTCAGCGGCCTTCGGGAGGCATCTTTCGAGCTCGCCTCGATGATCGAGAAGAAAGTGGGCACGGATGCGAAAAAGCTTTTGGGGCTTGCGACCTTCCATCTTGCGGTCGAGAACTCTGCGGATTCGACGCGGCTGGCGGAAAGGGCTATCGGGCTCGAACCAGAACTGCCTGCCGGTTACCAGACTCTTGGACTTGCTCAAAGGCTCGGGTTCAACCTCGAGGCATCTGAAGCCGCGTACACGAAAGCGCTGGAGCTCGATCCGGAATCGAACGTTTCCCGGAGAAGTCTTGCGGAGATCAAACGTGCTCTTGGCAAACCCGAAGAGGCCATAGCCCTCTACGACGCGGTCATTGCCTCGGAACCGTCCGACTCCAACGCGGGGACAGGCCGGACGCTCGCCCTGTTCGACGCGGGAAGGGTCTCCGAAGCGGAGTCGAGCCTTGAGACGCTTCTGTCCGTGAGCCCGAAGAACATGGTCCTTCTCGCCGGCGCGGCTTACTGGTACGCCGCGAACGGCGATTCGCAAAAGGCGATCTCGTACGCCAATCGAGCGCTCGCCGTCGAACCCCGGTATACGTGGTCGTACATTGCGCTTGCCCGCGGGTTGATGGCCGCGGACCGGCCGCTTGAGGCAGAACGCGTGCTTCTGTCAGCCCTTAGGTTCGGGAACTTTCCGACTCTCGAATACCAGATCGCCGCGGCAAGGCATAAGGCGGGGTTTTACAGGGAAGCGGCCGAAGCCATCGCGAACAGCTTCTCGGTTGTGGACGGCAAGGTGAGGACGCGGCTCGGCGGAAGGGTCGAACGGACCGCGGATAGCCTTACGGACCTGATCTCTCCGGAAAGGCAGGCGAGCATTTTCCAGCCGCGATCTGCCGATGACGACGCGAGCGCGGAAGCGCTGAAGAAACTGCTTCAGTTCTCGACGGTCCTTGAAGCGGGAAACTCCGCTGAGGTCGTTTCAAATGCCGCCGACAACTTTGTTGAGGGGGCGGATCCGATGCGGACGCACCGCCTGATCTTCGCCGCGACCCGTCTGATCGAAAATGAGGTCGCTCTGCAGAAGGCCTCCGAACTCGTGAGAGAGGCCGTAGGGACCGTGGAAGACTCGCTCGAAATATCGCTGCCTGAAGCGGCGGTCCTCGCGGACGAAATGTACGCAAGCAGACGGGTTGCAATGACGCAGGGCTCGACAGTAGTCGTGCCCGAAGTCCCGAAACCGACCCTCGAGAGGATACTTCGCGGTCGGATAGAGGAGCTCGACGGCTGGGCGGCTTATAAACAGGGAAACAACGACGAGGCGCTTGTACACTTGAAACGCGCCGCAAGCATTGTCCCCGCCGATTCGGCATGGTACCGCTCGGTCTACTGGAGGCTCGGGACAGTGCTCGAAACTATGGAACGCGACAAAGAGGCCCTCGAGAACTACCTGATCAGCTATCGGTCCGGCGAGCAGACCGAAGCGCGAAAAGCGGTCATTGAGAAGGTTTACGTTCGCCTAAATGGCGACAAGGAAGGTCTTGACCAGCAGTTGAAAGGAGAGACTGTACGAACAGAGGCCGCGTCGATGTTCCTCAAGCAGCCGGAGGAAACGAAAAAGAACGACGACGCACCCGCTGCCGTTCCCGAAACGAATCCGGGTAACGATGACGAACTTGAAGCTCGTACCGATGATCGTAACGGCGAAGTGAAGCCGAATGACGAGCCGAGACAAGAGGTCGCCGATGCCAACGCCTCTTCAACGCCGGCGGCGAACGCTCTTCCGGAGGATGTCGAGCGGGCGAACAGGGAAGCGATGGAAGCGGTCGATCTGGACACTCCATTGAAGCCGGTCGAGCGACCTTCGGAGCAGTCCGACACGCCGATAGACGCGACGTCCGGCTCGGAAACTCCGCCTTCCGAAGTGAACAGCGGATCGGGCGATCCCGCGGCTAAAAGGCGATCGAGACCCCGCATCGTTCCCGAGTCGCCCGAGCGCCTTTCACAAAACACGGAAGATTCTGCGGCGAAATGCACTGTCGTACTTAGCCAGGATTCGGTTTCGATCGCGGCCGGAGGAAGCACGGGTGTGCTTGCCGGTCTCGAAGGCGTGACAGGGGCGTTCAGGCTCCGGGCGGTCTCAAGCAGCCCCGACGATCTGTCCGTGGAGGTCGACCGGACGCTCGAGCCGCTCGTCGGCCGCGCGATGTTCCTCATATCATCGATAAGCCGCAAGCCCGGAGTGTTCTCCGTCACATTCGAATCTTCCTGCGGTCAGAGAGATCTGCAGGTCACCGTCCGCTGAGATCCTCTTCCTCTCTTATGTCCGAGAACATTTTCAGGTCCGGCTACGTCGCTCTTGTCGGGAGGCCGAACGCGGGGAAATCCACGCTTCTCAACCACCTCGTCGGAGAGAAGATCGCGGCGGTCTCCAACAAGCCGCAGACGACGCGCCACAAGATCCGCGGCATCGTCACGCGCCCCGGATCGCAGATAGTTTTCGTCGATACGCCCGGTGTCCACAAGCCCGGCTACCTTCTCAACCGAAGGATGATGGCCTCGGTACACGACGCGATCCTTGCCGTCGATCTCGTTGTGCTGATGCGCGACGCTTCCGTTTCCACAGGGAATGGAGACAGGTTTGTCTTAGACCTGGTCAGGAACAGCGGCAAGCCTTCGATCCTCGTGTTGAACAAGGTGGACAAGATCAAAAAGCGCGAGGAGCTTCTGCCCCTTATGGAGTTCTATTCCGAAGAACACGAGTTCCGTTCGATCGTGCCTGTGTCCGCCCTCAAGGGAGAGGCGATCGACGTGCTGCTCGGCGAGATCGGGAAGCACCTGCCGGAGGGTGATCCGATCTTTTCGGAAGACGAGATGACGGACCAGCCTATGAGGGTCCTTGCGGCGGAAATGGTACGCGAGAAGATACTCGAATCGACCGGCGAGGAACTCCCCTACGTCACCGCGGTGATCACCGAGCGCTGGGACGATTCGGACCCGGAGATGCCGAAGATCTACTGCGCGATCTATGTCGAACGCGATTCGCAGAAGCGGATAATAATCGGGAAGCAGGGAAGCCGGATCAAGGACATAGGGGTTCGCGCGCGCCAGGACATCGAGAACCTCTTGGGCCGGCAGGTGTACCTCGAACTGTTTGTGAAGGTCGTTAAGGACTGGAGGAACAGGGAACGCGACCTCGACGAGATGGGGATCGAAGGGTGAGTAGTTCTTGTCTTCTTCTTCCTTGCGGCCCTTTGCGGCTTAGCGACTTGGCGAGAGTCTTAACTATGGTGGCTACGAGAGCGGTCGGATGATCAACTGGGAGCACTCCCGCAAAGGCGCCAAGACGCCAAGGACCGCAAATTTCCATTAATCTCATTGCTTCAAATGACAGACAAGGCCCAGTGGTTCGAGGTTGAAGCGACCGTCGAAGCGGAAGCCGCGGACGCGGTGGTGTTCGCGCTGACCGAGCTCGGCTCCGAGGGCACATCGTACAGCCTGCTTGAAAGGCCGGGGGCGGAAAGAGTGAAGGTCAGCGGATACTTCAGGGTCATCCCCGAAGCTTCCACTATCGAGTCCAAGGTGCTGGAAGCGCTGGAGATATACGGTTTCGGAGATTCCTCGCTTCATTCGACCGAATGCCGCATCGTCGAGGACCAGGACTGGCTTGCGGAGTGGAAGAAGCACTGGAAGCCGACCGTCACCGACCGCTTCATCGTCGCTCCTCCCTGGCAGGAGTTCGATGAGGAAGGGAAGATCGTGATCCTGATCGAGCCGAAAATGGCATTCGGGACCGGTACTCACGAGACGACGCGGCTTTGCCTGAAAGCGATCGAGTCTTTGTATGAACCCGGGTTGAGCTTTCTCGACGTAGGAACCGGCACGGGGATCCTCGCGATCGCCGCCGCAAAGATCTCGGAAGGCCAAGCCGTGGTGGCAGGCTGCGACACCGATCCCGAGGCCGTATCGGCGGCCATAGAGAACTCGGAACTCAACGGATGCCCGGAGATAGAGTTCCGGATCGGATCGATCGATGAAGAAAGTCCCGAATACGACTTCATCTGCGCGAACCTCACCACGGATGTCATTCTTCAGCTTCTTCCCCTGCTACTCAAAAAGTCCGCCAAGGTGTTGGTAATGTCGGGCATTCTCGCCGAAAAGAGCCCGGAAGTGGTCGCACCGCTCCGGGAATTCGGCGTCGCGAACGCCGAAGTGGAGAAGGACGGCGAGTGGGTTTCGGTGATCGTCAGAAGATCGGTCTAATTATCGTCCGGGGTCGGGGTTGCTATCGGGATGTCGCCGTCGTCGGTGATGGTCAGCAATGGCGTTCGTTTCTTTGCCTTGCCGTCGCCGGATCGGGAACGTAGGATCGGCGGAAGTTTCGGAGACGACGTTTCTACACCCGAAAGCGGCCTGTTTCGTTTAAGTATCGCGCCACCTCGGCCGGCCACCCAAAGGTCGGTCCCTCCAAGGTAAACCACAGACTGCAGCGAATTACTGGTGATGTTCGGCTGATTCAGCCAGGTGCGGCCGCCGTCGGCGGTCCGGATCACGGCTCCGAACTCTCCTGCGGCAACGGCCTCGTCGCGGCTTCGTGCGTAGACTGAATAAAGATTCGAACTGACGGGCGATTCCAGGTCCTGCCAGGTCGATCCGCCGTCGGAGGTTTTCAGTATCACGCCCCTTGCGCCGACCGCGTATCCGGTCTGTTCGTCGTAGAAACTCACCGCGTATAGATTCTCGCGAAGATTCGTCTCGATCTTCTTCCAGGTCTGCCCGCCGTTCTCAGTCGTCAGGATAGTTCCGCGGTCGCCGACGACGACCCCCCGGTTGGCGTCCAGGAAAACAACATCTTCCAGCCAGTTCGACGTCCCGCTCGCCTGCTTCTCCCAGTAAGCTCCGTTCAGATCGGTCCTGAGGATCGTCCCGCGCGCTCCAACGGCGAAGCCGGTCTTTTCGTTCACAAAGAAGACCCCGAACAGGTCTTCCGTTACGCCCGAGATACCCGGCCCCCAGCCGGCGCCGCCATTGTTCGTTCGAAGGATCGTGCCGCCGTCGCCGACGATGAACGCGATCGAAGAATCGATCGCGTCGATGTCGTTAAGGTTCGCGCCGGTGCCTGAATAGACGCGGAACCAGAACCGGCCTCCGTCATTTGTAAGCCATACACGGCCGCCCGCTCCGACTGCCCAGCCTATGTCTTCGTCGAAGAACGCCAGATCGTTTACGTCGTCGCGGCCGCCGTGACTGAGCCTCTGCCAACTAAACCCGCCGTCGTCTGTCCTGATTATCAAGCCGTCCTCGCCGACCGCCCAGCCCGTGAACTCATCGGCAAAACACAGGCTAAGCAGTTTCGGATCGGTCCGAAGGCTGAATGGAAGCCAGGTGGTTCCGCCGTCGCCTGTCATCCATACGCGGCCCGCGCTGTCGCTCATGAATCCTTTCTTCGGGTCCACAAAACGAAGCGCGAGTATGTCGGAACGGCTGAATATCTCGATCCGGTTCCAGGTCGCGCCGCCGTCCGTGCTAACCGCGACGCATCCGCCGTATCCGGCCGCGACAATGGAATTTTTGCCCGTAAAGGCCGCGCCGCTGACCAGGCTTTCGCCGCAGGGACGCGAGATCTTCCAGGTGGTTCCGCCGTCCGATGTGACAAGAAGGACGCCCTTTTCACCCGAGACGGCCGCGTGGTCTTTATCGAATGCCGCAGCCTTTAAGAGGTGGGACTCTGTCCCGCTGTCCAGTTTCGCCCAGGTTCGGGCGCCATCCAGGGTCTTGAGCACCGTCCCGTATGTTCCGACGATCCAACCTGTTTTCATCCCTTCGCCGGTGAACACGATGTTGTAGAAATGGTCCTTAGAACCGGTCTCGATCCTTTTCCAGTCCTTGCCTCCGTTATCGGTGACAAGCACCGTCCCGCGAACGCCGACAGCGATCGCTGTTTTCTCGTCCTTGAGAAAGACATCGGAGATCGTGCCGGCGGAAGGGATCATCTGCCGCGACCATTCGAAGCCGCCGTTATCTGTCCTCAGCACGGTCCCGTCGGAGCCTACGGCGTATCCGGTCTGCTTGTTCGAGGCGAAATGGACCGAGTAGAGGGGATTGCCCTGCGGCTCCGGGTTTTGCCAGTACCAGCCGGACTGGGCGAATGTTGCCGGGACGAGCAGGAAGAACCAAAGGACAAGCGTAATCGTCCGACGAGCTTCAGCTTGTCGGCCCGAGGTACGATCCGAGGTACCATAGGCTTCAGCCTGTCGATCTCCTGTCTTGGCAATTTCAGTTCCCACGTTTCGTTCTTTCGCCTTCTTTGCGGTCATTTGCGGCTAAGCGTCTTTGCGAGATCTCTTCACCTATTCTCATTCGGGTGACCGCTTGAAAGCACCCAAGACTCCCGCAAAGTCGCAAGGCCGCCAAGACCCGCAAAGAAGAGAGTCAATCGGAAAGCCGCCCCTCACTCGGTGTTTCCCTTCGCGGTCCTTTGCGGCTTAGCGTCTCTGCGAGATCTCTTCGGCCGTTGTTTCCGGACATCGTTCAAAATAATCGTGTCCTGATCTCCCGCAAAGGCGCCAAGCCGCCAAGTGCCGCAAAGGTCCATTTACTTTTTCCTTTTAACTTTTTACTTGAACAGTCCCCAGTTCCGCGACCGCTTCGTCGATCAGCGCCTCGTCCACGTAGCCAAGCTCCGCGGTCTTTCTCGCAAGGTCGTCCGCGACCTCCTGGATCTCGTGCCCCGCGTGCCCTTTCGTCCATTCCCACTTGATCTTGTGCGGTGCCGCCGCCCTGTCGAGCCTCGCCCACCACTCGTGGTTGGTCTTCTTTCGGAAGTTCCCTAGCATCGTCTCGACAACATACCGGGAATCGCTAAGAACGTGCACCTCGCACGGCTCCTTCAGTTCTTTCAACCCGATCTCCGCCGCCGCAATCTCCGACTGCTGGTTCGTCGCGCTTCCCAGGTAGCTGCATATGCCCTTCCAGAAGCCCTTGAATCCGAGTATCGCGCACGCCGCCGCCCGCTGGGAATCTCTTCCGTTCCCGAGCGATGATCCGTCGCAGACGATCGTAACTTTTTTCATAAATCGGGGAATCTCAAGTTCCAAGTTCAAGGTTCAAAGCCGTGTCCGAAGCCCGACTGTCAGGGAGGGCTACCTCGTCAAGTTCAAAGTTTAAGGTTCAACGTTTAAGGCGCAAGAGAGATCAGCTTTCTCCAAGATTATTCACAGCTATCTTCTTCCAAAAGTAAGCACACAGAAAACCAACGACTGCACCGAAACTTGCAGCAAAAAGGAAATTACCGATCAAACCCGGCAGATAATAATGACCCCCAAAATCAGTACTTATGTAATAAACAAATGGCCAACCGTAACTTACGTGACCTACAAATTGTCCCGGTGCTGCAATTTCCAAAATGACTATGGTGAAAAGATAGAAGGAGAAGAACACAATTAGAAAAGTCCAGATGAATATTTTGCTTCCAATCAACTGAAGAATTCCCACCCCTTTAACCCCATCATCCCTGTTTCATTTCTTCCGTGCGAACTAAAGAGTGCGACAAGCTGAAGCTCGTCGTACGCTTCCCATCTTCGTTATCCTGTATATCTTATTTCGCGCTTCTCGCGCTCAGGGCCTCGATTCGTGTAATTCGTGAAATTCGTGGCTACCCTTTCCGATCCGTGAAATCCGTGTAATCCGTGGCCAACCTGCCTACGCCCCTCGCTTGCGCTCGGGGTTCCGATGCGCTCCCTGTTCATATTCTCCCGGCTCGATCGTGATCACATTATCCACATAAGCCTCGAACGTGTCGTCGTGCGAGACCACGAAAAGCTGGTCGAACGCCCTAGATTCCGTGATCCGGCTGATCTGCTCCGCCAGCCTTTCCCGCCGCTCCAGGTCCAGGTTCGTCGTCGGTTCGTCGAAGAACGCCAGCTTGATATCCGAAAGCTGCCTCAAGAGCGCCAGCCGAACCGACAGCGCCGCCGCCATCTGTTCTCCGCCCGAAAGGTTCTGGAACGGTCGGTCGTATCCGCCCTCTTCCAGCGCTATCCCGTAATCGTTCTCCCACTTCAGCGTATGCTCGGCGTTTCCCGTGATATCGCGAAACATACGGTTCGCCTCGATCGACACGTGGTAAATGTAGCTCTGCGCGACCCTCGGAGCCGCTTCTTTCAAAGTGTTCCGGATGAAAGCGGTCGTTCTCGAAAGTCTCTCTAGCCGCTTCTTCTCTGCCTCGCCGGCCTTCAGTACTTCGCGGATCTCCTCGAGCGCGGCGAGTTCCTTCTCCGAATCTTCTCGCCGCCCGGCCGTATCTTCGAGCTTGGAAGTCGCGACAGCGATAGCCGTCTCAAGTTCGGATAACTCCGCCTTCTGCTTCGCAAACGCCTCGCGGTCGAATCCCTCTGCTTTCTTTTCCGATTCCTTCCGGAGTATTTCGAGCTCTTTGTCGAGCTCGATAGATTCCTTCGTCAACGAAGCAAGCGCCTTATCGCGCTCATCTAGCAGTGCCGCCTGCGATTCGTTGGCGATGAACGTTCTGTGCGCTTCGATCGTCTTGTCGCGCAGCTCCGTGAACTTCTTCCAGTTGAAATCGAGGTCCTTGTAGCTCTCCAACTGCTCTGTTTTCAATCGCTTGTCGCTTTCAAGCCGCTCAAGGTTGCTTTCGGTCTTCGTAAGCATCTCGCGCAGCGCGATCTCGTTGCCGGTCTGTTCGCTCAGAATTTTTACGGTCGCCGAGGGATTGTCGAGCTTCTTCAGTTCTGCCTCGGTCACTTCGAGCTCCTGGGAGAGCTCCTTGGCCTCGCCGGCCGACTTCTCAAGCGCGTCCTTTTCTTCGTTCAGTCTTTTTCCTTCCGCCGCGATCTCCTCGGCCCTCTTGTTCAGCGGTTCGAACCTCGCAGCCTCACTTTCCGCTTTCCGGGCCTTGCCCAGGCCGGCGACCAGTTCCTTCTGCCGTTTCTCGGCCGTTTCGATCTCGTCCGCAAGCTCGGTGAACTGGTTTCTGAGGAAACCGTCGAGCGTCTCGCCTTCTTTCAGGTTAAGGCATTTCTCTGAAAGTACCGGACACAGGCCGTTGCGGATCTCGCTCTGGAATTTTCGGTCGTTCTCAAGCTTGCCTCTGAGATCGGCGAGCCTCGCACGCAGCTTGTCGTCCTCTTCGACCAGCGAAGGAAGATTCGCTGCGAGCGCCTTCGCGGATTCCGCCGTCTTTATCTCCGCAGCCACCTCTTTATATCTGGCGCGAAGCGCTACGACCTCCTTTTCCAGCTTCGACAGGCTGTTCGCGGCGGCGCGTGCATCGGCGATGCGGTTGCGGATCTTCTCGCGGCGCTTTTCCAGTTCCTCCTGTTCTTCGACCTTCGGCTTGAGCTCCTCGATCTTCGTGCGCGCGGACGCGATCTTCTCGAGTTCCGCAGCATTTTTCTCCCGCTCCGCCTTGACCTTGGAGAGCGCTGAATCGATCTCCGCGATCTCCCTGTTCAGGCGTTCGCGCTCGCCCCGTTCCCGCTCGAGCTCCTTGATCATTCCGAGCGCTTTCAAATGCTCCCCGTGCTCTTTTTCAACCTCTTTCAGCTTCGCCGCCGCCTCTTTCGAGGTCTTTACCTCCGATTCTTTGGCGGCGGCAGCGATCTTCCTTTCGGAAAGTTTGTCCGCCGCGGAATCGATCTTGTCCTTTAGCCCGGCGATCGCGCGTTCGGTCTCTTCCTGCTTCCCGACATCCTTGCGGAGCTTCCCGGCGTTCTTCTCGCTCTTCTTGAGTTGGTCCCTCAGGTTCTTCTCTTCGGAACCGAGCGCTTTCACGCGCTTTTTCAGTTCCTCATAGCCCTCTAGCTTTCCGCGTGCGAACGAGATCCGGTTCTCGGTCTCGATCAGAAGGCTCTTGATATAATTGACCGTTTCGATCAGCTTCTCCGAGCTTTGCCGGTACTCCTCGACCTTCAGTAGCTTGTCGAAGGAGCGTTTCCTTGCGGTCGGCGTTTCAAGAAAGATCGACGTGAATGTGCCTTGCGGAACCCCGATCGCGCTCCGGAAGAGCGCTTCCAGGTCCGTTCCGGCTTCGACGCCCATATGCTGCCGAAGAAAGCGCTGGACCTCGTCCTTCTTGTCCGCGACGCGGGTCTTGATCGAAGGATCGTAGACGTAATACCCGGTGCCCGTGTCGCGATGGACGACGTACGTCCGCTCGTCGAGCACGCTCTCGAAAGACACCCGCGCGACGCCTCGTTTCGCCCCTTTTCGCACGAAGGCGTCCTTCGTGTAATCGAGCAGGTCGAACATCGTCCAGGCGATGGCCTCGATCAGGGTCGTCTTTCCGGCGCCGTTCTCGCCTATTATCGCTGTAGTTCCCTTGCGGAACTCGAACTTCGCTGCGGCGTGGGATTTTATGTCTTCGAGCTCGATTGAGGTGATCAACATCTTCAGGGGCGGAAGCGCCCGGGAGGAGGCGGTTCCGTAAACCGAGATTCTAATCGATGAAGGCCGGATTAGAAAGAAGACCGTGTTTCTTACTCCGCGGCGCGCCGGAGCCGGTCCATAAGCGCGGTGCCGATCCCTTCCTCCGGGACGGTTTCGCAGAGGATCGTTCCGATGCCTTTCCGGTCGCAAAGACGGAAGAAGCCGAACAGTTCGCGGGCGTATTCTTCGGTGGAATCGACGATCATCGTTACGGAGGCGTTTTCCGGGGGCTGACCGAGGCCGATGAAGGCGAGATCATTTCGACCGGCTGAAGCCGATCGTACATCGGCGGGATCGATCAGGATGACTCTCGCTTTTGGGGAGTAGTGCTTATGACGCATCCCGGGACTCCTCGCCGGCGTGCCGTCTGATTCGGCAAACGGCAGGGTTTCCGGAACGATCTCACGCAGCTGCTCGATCGAAACGGCTCCGGGACGCAAGACGACGGGAATCTCATCCGTGCAGTCGACCACAGTCGATTCAAGGCCGACCCGCGAAGGCTCGCCCTTCAGAATGCAGTCGATCTTTCCTTCGAGGTCTTCCAGCACGGATTCCCAATCGGTGGGCGAAGGCCTTCCCGATACGTTCGCCGAGGGCGCTACGACAGGTGTTCCGCTGGCTTTCAGGAACGCGCGCGTGATCTCCCCGGCCGGCATACGGACGCCGATCGTGTCGAGTCCCGCCGTGGCGATCGGAGGAACATCGACGGACTTCGGCACCACCAGCGTCAAAGGGCCCGGGAAGAACCTGTCGATGAACGCCTTAGCGCGTTCCGGGATCGAGTCCGCCAGTTGTGAGATCTGAGACACGTCGCCGACGTGCGCGATCAGGGGATTGTCCGCTGGCCTCTGCTTCGCGGCAAAGATCTTCGAGATCGCGAACTCGTCGAAGACGTCCGCGCCCAGGCCGTATACGGTTTCCGTGGGAAACGCCACCGTCCCGCCCTCGCGTATGAACCGCGCCGCTTCTTCGGCCGAGTCTGTCACGATCGTCTTCATCGTCAGAAATGTGAGATTTTACATCCTTTACAGATTCTTTTCATCGGCTTAACCACCGGCCCTGAAATGAAGGTTAACATCCGGTGTTCATATTCCCCCGGTCCGTCCGATGCGGCGTCGAGAATTCATACATTTCATACCATTCGCCGCCGCAGTATCGGGCCGGGTTCTTTAACGCAAAGGGTGCAATCAGTGCCCGGAGCGCAAGCGACGGGCATAGCAAAATCTTTCCTCCGCGCCTTTGCGCCTCTGCGGTTAGTCCCTTCCGGTTATGCCCGTCGCTTGCGCTCCGGGTTCCGATTGTCGCCGCTAAAGCGGCTATTTAGTTGTTGTCCCTTCTCACCCCGGACTGCGCCTGCGGCTTGTCCGGGGCTATCATACGGCCGTCCCTTCGGGACTCGTTGGGCCCCGCCGGACCTCCGGAATATTCTGTTAACTGTCTGCAATCCCGAACCTGGACTTCGGTTCCCGGTCCCGTCTCCGAAAAATCCTCCGCGCCTTTGCGCCTCCGCGGTTAGCCCCTTCCGGTTCCGATTTTCCGTTTCCGTACGGCGCGAGGTAATATTTACCCCGTGTCCCTGAAGACGAAGCTCAAAAATCTTCCAACCTCGCCCGGGGTTTATCTCCACAAGAATCCGGAAGGGAAGATCATTTACATCGGCAAGGCGAAGAGCCTGCGCAGCCGCGTCCGCTCGTATTTCCAGTCCTCGAAGAGCATGGACCCGAAGACGAGGCGGCTGGTCGCAAACATCGCCGATTTCGAGTTCATCGTCGTCGATACCGAAGCCGAGGCGCTGATCCTCGAGTCGAACCTCGTCAAGAAGCACAAGCCGCGCTACAACGTTTTCCTAAAGGACGACAAGGCTTATCCGCACCTCAAGATCACGGACGAGGCATTCCCCAAAGCCGTGATCACGCGAAAGATCCTGAAAGACGGCGCGCGGTACTATGGTCCGTTCCTGCCCGCCTCGCTCGCGCACAAAACGCTCGACCTCATCAACCGCACTTTTCAGCTCCGGACCTGCAATCTGGACATCGACGGGAGCCTCGACCGGCCGTGTCTCGAATACCACCTCAAACGCTGCCTGGGACCGTGCGTCAAAGGGCTGTGCGATCCGCAAGAATACACACAAGCGGTCAAGGACGTTCTTCTGCTCCTCGACGGCAAGAACAAGGAACTCGCGGCGGAGCTGGAGAAGCGTATGTGGCATTTCGCGGAGAACCACAAATACGAGCTCGCCGCGAAGTACCGAGACCTGCGTAAGACCGTGCTCGCGCTCGACGAAACGCAGAAAATGGTCGCGTCGCCGGACCGGGACGAGGACATCTTCGGCTTCTACCGAGAGCGGGAGAAACTCGCGCTTCAGCTGTTCACGATGCGCGAGGGAAGGGTCGTCGGAAGGCGCGAGTTCTTCTGGGAGGACCTTGCGGAAGGCGAGTTCGACGTCTCCGAGTTCCTCGGCGACGTTCTGACCCAGTACTACTCGTCGAACTACGTACCGCTTGAGATCCACGTCCCCGCGGACTTCGAGGACCGCGAGACGCTCGAGCAGATCCTCACAGAAGCGCGCGGTAGAAGGGTCTACATAAAGACCCCGAAGCGCGGGATGAAGGCGGAGATGATCAACCTGGTCGAGATGAACGCCAAGATCGCTTTCGAGCAGAGGTTCCGAGTGCTGAAGCCCGATATGGAGATCGTCCTCGCCGAGCTGCAGGAGATGCTAGAACTTCCGTATTTTCCGGAGAGGATAGAAAGCTTCGACATTTCGAACATTTCCGGCTCTGAAAACGTCGCCGGGATCGTTTCGTACGAGAACGGCAAGCCCGACCGGAAGAACTTCCGGCGGTACAAGATCAAGACCGTCGAAGGCTCGGACGATTACGCGTCGATGCGCGAGGCGGTGTTCCGACGCTACAGGAGGGTCCTGAAGGAAGGCGGCGAGGTACCTCAGCTGGTATTCATCGACGGCGGAAAGGGACAGCTTTCGGCGGCGGCGTCGGCGATGAGCGAGCTGGACCTCGATGCGGTCCCGCTAGTCGGACTTGTGAAGCCTCCGCGCAGGCACAACCTGATCAGTCATTTGCTTGTGAAGGGAAGGGAAGACCGGCCGATCAAGTTCGAGAACGGGCCTCCGGTGTTCCGGCTTATCCAGGAGATACGGGACGAGACCCACAAGACCGCGGTCCGCTATCACCGGAAGCGCAGGGAGATGCGCGATTTCACCTCCGAATTGACTGCGATCCCGGGGATCGGCGAGGTCAGGAAGAAGATGCTTCTGCGGACCTTCGGCTCGATCGAGCGGATCGCGAAGCTCAAGGTCGACGAACTTCGGCCGCTTCTCGGCAAGTCAGCGGCGAACAACGTGTTCGATCATTTCGAGATGCAGAGGCTGCTGGCCGGGAAGGACTGAGTGGAAAGGACTGAGGACTGAGACGGAACGCACGCGTCCCGCGTGCAGTGAGCGAAGCGAAAATCGGAACCCGGGGCGCAAGCGGCGGGCGTAAGAAAGAGATGAGTGATGAGAGATGAGGCGCCCTCGTCGTGTAGCGACGGTTGGTTTGCAGGCCGACGCCGCTACGCGGCTGAGACTGGTCTTTCGAGATTTCGACCGCGCTGCGCACGTCTTGTGCAGCGCGGAGCGCTGCTCTAAACGGGGCTTCGACGATCTTGTTCTCAGCCGTGATGCGCACGTCTTGTGCAGCGCGGAGCGCTGCTCTAAACGAAGCAATGACTCAGCACTCATCACTCCTAACTCATAACTCATCACCCTTCCCCGTTGACACAAATTCTCCGCTGAATGATAATCCCCCCAATCAACCTTCCCACATTTCCAACGAACAAGGCGTAGGGCAGCTTTTAACCAATCTTCAATTGGAGGAAAGTATGGTCGTACGATTCTTAGTTTGCTCAATAGCCGGGGGCATAGTCATCTTCGTCCTCGGTTACCTGATTTACGGTCTTGCGCTCGCGTCCTGGATTCAGGCGAACACCGTCCAGTATCCGGGCCTGATAATCAATCCGCCGAACTTGGTCGCGCTGGCGATCTCGAATATCGTCTGGGCCGGAATGATCGCGTTCGTCGCCGACAACTGGGCGAATGCGAAGGACTTCGGCGCCGGAATGAAGGTCGGGGGCATCCTGATGTTCTTCTCCGCGATGGCCGTGAATCTTCAGAACACCGCGTTCATGAACATCTTTCAGAACATGCTGGTGCCCGTCGTGGATGTCGCCGGGGTGACTTTTATGGGCGTGTTCGCCGGAGGCGTGATCGGGTTCATACTCGGAAAGATGAATAAATAGGGCATCAACCCTGGAGTTTCTTTGTTGCTTCTTCGAGTCTTTCCGATTCTCCAAGCAGCACAAGGCCGTCGCCCGCACGAAAGGTGAACTCCGCCCCGGGGTTCACCGTCGTTTCATTATCGCGGATCACTGCGATGATCGTCACACCTGTCTCTCTTCGAAGCTGCAATTCTCCAAGGCTTCTTCCGATAGCATACGCGCCTTCGTCAATGTTTACCGTCTCCGTCGCGGCCGAATGAAGCGCGGCGTTAAGGTTCGCGAGCGCGACTTGCGTCACAGCTGAAGGCGATCGCAGCATCTCGTAACCCTGTTTCCGGATCGTCTCGATCTGCTGTTCGATCACCTGCCGGGCGACACCGTAACGCTGGAGCACACGCGAGAAGATCTCGATGCTTGTCTCGAACTCCTCGGGAATGACCTCGTTCGCGCCGAGTTCCAAAAGCTCCGTGATCTCGGAGACGTACCGCGTTCTTACGACTATGTAGAGGTCCGGATTCAGCTGCCGCGCGATCCTTACGGTCCTTCTCGCGCTGGACGGATCGGACATCGCGAGAACAAGCGCGTACGCCTCATCGATGTTCGCGTGCCGCAGAAGCTCCCGCCTGGTCGCGTCTCCGAAGTTTATCTTCTCGCCTCTCGCCTTAGCTTCCTGAACTACCCTCGGATTCAGTTCGAGGATCGTGTACGGCACGGTCACGGCTCGAAGAACGCGCGCGAGATTCCTTCCGTTCAGACCGTACCCTACGATGATCACGTGGTTGGTGAGCCCTCCGCTAGACGTAAGGTGCAGCTCGTCTTCCTCGTCCGCAGGCTCGGGAGCCCGGTCGGGAAGTAAGTTCTGCAGGAAGTATCCGATCTTCGGTGAAGCGGCGATGACGAAGGGCGTGGCGGCCATCGTTATGATCGACGCCGCGAGGAAGCTCTGGTAGTCGGTGTCCGGCAGCAGGTCAACCGACTTGCCTGCTTTCGCGAGTACGAACGAGAACTCGCCGATCTGCGCAAGGCCGAGCGCGGTCATTACGGCCACCCTCTGCGGGAACTTCATCAGCCGTATCACGAGCCATATGATCAGCGCCTTTCCCGCGAACAGCGATACCACGAGCACAGCGACGGTCGCGATGTGCTCGTAGAGCGCCGAGACGGAAAGCAGAAGGCCGATCGAAACGAAAAAGAGGCTGTTGAATACGTCGCGGAACGGCAGGATGTCGGCGGTTATCTGGTGGCTGAACTCGGACTCGGAAATGACGAGCCCTGCGATGAACGCGCCCAGCGCAAGCGAAAGGCCGAACTGAGAAGTGATCCACGCAGTCCCGAGGCTCAGGAGTATCACCGAGAGCACAAAGACCTCGGGGCTTCGGAGGCCGACGACGAGCTTCAGGAACCGCGGCATCATGAACCACGCGGCGCCGACGATGGCGGCTAGCGCGAGGAACGAGCCTCCGAGAGACCAAAGCACACTGAGCCAGCCGATCGAGCCTTCGCCTCCGAGTATCGGCACGAAGAGCATCATCAGCACGATGCTTATGTCCTGGAAAAGAAGGATCCCGACTCCAGCCTGGCCGTGCGGCGAGTTGATCTCTTTCCGCTCGACGAATGTCTTCAGGACGATCGCCGTGCTTGAAAGCGCGATGAGAAATCCGAAAAAGATCGCCTGTCTAAGCTCACGGCCGAAGAGGACCGCTGCTCCGGCGGTCGCGGCGATCGTGAGTACGACCTGAAGACCGCCGCCCAGGATGACAAGGCGCCGCATCTCCTTCAGCCGCGAGACCGAGAACTCTATTCCGATCGTGAACAGAAGCAGCGCGACGCCGATCTCGGCGAGGATCTCGATCTCCTCCAGCCCGCGGATCAGGCCGAGTCCGTAAGGCCCGATCAGAATTCCGGTGAACATTAGACCGACGAGAAGCGGCAGCTTCAGCCGAAGGCACAGGAAAGCCACCGGCACCGAGACCAGGAAGATCAGGAGAAGGTCGGTAAGGAGTTCAGGTGTGTGCATCTGCTCGTTTGTGAAGCTTTACGGTTCGTCGCATTCGGACTCGACCTTTGTGAAGAGTTTCCTGAACTCTTCATCAGCGGTCCCGTCGTTCTCCACGTAAGGGATCGAATCGTTGACGCAGTTCCACCAGCCGAAACCCAGGACGTTCACAAGCGCCCATTCGTCGCGCTGCGGCGAGTTGTAGCGGGAAAGGTATCTCGCTTCGACGCCTTCAGGCGAGGCGTTTATCTTCTTCTGTTCGTCCGTAAGCCGCCGCCACGCGCCGAGGAGCGACTGGCCGCCTTCGATCACAGGCCTGCCCCACTTCGAGAAGCACTCCTCGTGGTTGTTTCCGAACACGAGTGTTATCGGCTTGGTGTGGGCGAGCAACGTGATGCGCTTCAGCCTGTACGAGGCGTCGAGCGTCTTTAGATGACGCTGCTTGAGGTCCCGGAAATACGCATTGTCGAACGGCCGGAGCGACTCCAGTTTTTGCCTCACAGTCTTGTATTCGGCATCCAGAGCATCGGCATCGAGCTTTCCCAGGTCACTGATATCGAATACCGTCTGGTCGGTCTGGAGCGGAAGCCCGACTCCGAAATCGATCAGCTCGCGCGTTTCTCGGATGCGGGCTTCGGAGATCTTCGAGGGATCGTAAGTGCCTTTGAACGTGCACAGCACGTCCTCCCATTCGAACGTCGCGGACTGAGCGAAAACCGCCGGCGCACCCGTGGCGAAGGCCAGAAACAGAAAGAGCGTACTCAGTTTTTTCATAAGGTTCATCCCGGCCGGTCTGCCAGTCCGGCGAATTTCGTCAAATTGGATCTGGGATCGCAAGCCCTATTCTAGCAGGTTGTTACAAGGCCTGCCGAAGGTGCCGATTTGCTGCAGGGCCCGATAATTGATTTTTGCGAAAAGAGGCGTAAGAATATGCGCGTCCGAACAAGACCACCTTCAAGGAGAACACCTTATGAAACTTATCGTACCTCTCGGGATCCTTATGTTTGCGCTTTCATTCTGCGGCATTACCGACCGCATCCAGCAGCAGCTCGGCGAATCGGGTGATTCGGCGGAATCGACGACCAAGGAAGGCGACGACAGTTCGTCGGATGTGGCGACGCCTGAACTGACTTCCGCCCAGAAGAAGATCCAGGATGAATCTAAAAAGGTCGAGTGGCCCGACCAGGGGATCTCGTTCATGGTCCCGGACGGTTGGGACAAGATGAGCGTGATGAAGGAGTCGTTCAATTACGGCACGCCGGCGACCGGATTCCTGATCGGGACGATCTCTGTAATGCCCGACAGCTTTCCTTCTGAGACGAGTCTCGAGGCCACGCACACCCAGGCGCTGGAGCAGCTCAAACAGGGCAAGTACGAGTCCGCGAGGTACCTGGAGATCGACGGTATCAAAGGCGTCGAGTGGATCGAGGCGATGCCTGAAGAGAAGAGCTCACCGAGAAGGCACCAGTGGATAGGTTTCCGGAACTACCTGGGCCAGAACCAGCAGCTGAACATCATGGTCTCTACGGACGGCGACAAGTTCGACGACCGAAGGGACGCCTTCGCGGCGATACTGTACTCGATGGAGTTTACGAAGTAAGGAGTCCGGCGAGTCGACTGAGTCTGTCGAGTCTAGCTAGTCGATTGAGTCCGTCGAGTCTAGCGAGTCGATTGAGTCCGTCGAGTCTATCGAGTCGATTGAGTCTGTCGAGTCTATCGAGTCGATTGAGTCCGTCGAGTCTAGCGAGTCGATTGAGTCCGTCGAGTCTATCGAGTCGATTGAGTCTGTCGAGTCCAGCGAGTCGATTGAGTACGTCGAGTCTATCGGGACTGGTGAGTTTGTGGCGCGGATCGGGGCAGTGGCACCTTCCTGATCAATTCGGACTTTTGGCAAAATGACCAAAGAAAATAGAATCGATGATCCCGCTAAACCCGACAGACCCGATATACGTGAAAAACTCGACCGACCCGACCGACTCGAAAGACTCGACCGACCCGA
>JAGFIQ010000056.1 GCA_024103495.1 Aridibacter famidurans | reverse complement strand
GCGGGTGAGCGGCCGATGCTCGTCGGCGGAGGCGTCCGCGACCGCATCCGCGGCGTCAAGGTCAAAGACCGGGACCTCGATGTCTACGGTCTCGAAGCAGACAAGCTGGAGAAGATCCTAGGGGAGTTCGGCTCCGTCAACACCGTCGGGGCCGTCTTCACCGTCTTCAAGCTCGGCCGCGATCTCGACGTCTCCATTCCCCGCCGCGAACGAAAGACCTCGCGCGGCCATCGCGGGTTCACCGTCGAAGGCGATCCTTCGATGTCGTTCAAAGAAGCCTGCCGCCGCCGCGATTTCACCGTCAACGCCATCCTCGAAGATCCGCTCTCCGGCGAGATCGAGGACCCCTTTCACGGAAGGGAAGACATTGAACGCCGGGTCCTCCGCGCCGTCGATCCCGAAACCTTCGTCGAAGACTCCCTGCGCGTTCTCCGTGCGGTTCAATTCGCGGCACGCTTCGGATACGAGATCGAATCCGAAACAAAGGAACTTTGCAGATCGATCGACCTCTCGGACCTTCCCGAAGAGCGAATCTGGGGCGAGATCGAGAAGCTTCTCCTGAAAGCAGAAAGGCCCGGCGAAGGGCTGAAGCTTATGTACGAGCTTAGGGTCGTCGATCGGCTGTTTCCGGAGCTCAAGGCGCTCGTAGGCGTGCCTCAGGAGCCCGAATGGCATCCCGAGGGCGATGTCGATGTCCACACGATCCTCGTTGTAGACGAGGCCGCAAAGTTGATCGACGACCTCTCGTACCCGAAGAAGGTCGCCGTGATGCTCGGAGCACTTTGTCACGACCTAGGAAAGCCTCCGACGACCGCCGAAAGCGACGGCCGCATACGATCGCGCGGGCACGACGAGGCCGGGGTCGAGCCGACGCTTTCGCTTCTCGACCGCCTGAACATACACACACTTGACGGCTACGACGTACGCGAGCAGGTCGTCCAGCTCGTCCGCTATCACCTGAAGCCGGGCGAGTTCTACAAGGTCCGCGATCAGGTCGGCGACGGCGCGTTCCGCCGTCTCGCACGAAAGGTCGAGCCCGATCTGCTCTACCGGGTCGCGAAGGCCGATTCTCTCGGCCGCAATGCGCCCTGGGTGCCTGAAGAGAAGTGGTTCGATTCTGCAGCGCAGGAATGGTTCATCGAACGGGCCCGCGAGCTGGAAGTAGAGGAAAAGGGGCCCGAGCCGATCCTCAAAGGCCGGCACCTGATCGAGATGGGCCTCACTCCTTCGCCCGAGTTCGGAGAGATCATCGACGCCGTTTTCGAGAAACAGCTGGACGGAGACGTCACTACGCTCGAAGAAGCGGTCGCCGAGGCGAAGAAGATCGTGGGGTGAAGGCGTACGCCCTATGTGCTAATCTCGGAAATCTGAATTATGGCGAGTATACGACACGACTGGACGATCGAAGAGATCGCGTCCATACACGACCTTCCGTTTCCGGAGCTCATTTTCCGGGCTCAGACCGTCCATCGTGAGTTCCACAAAGCGGATGAGATACAGGGCTGCCAGCTTCTCAGCATCAAGACCGGCGGATGCCCCGAAGACTGCGCGTACTGTCCTCAATCGGCGCATTACAAGACCGAGGTAGAGCGCGAGCGCCTTCTCGATGTCGGAAAGACGCTTGAATCGGCGAGGAACGCGAAGGCTTCCGGCGCGACGAGGTTCTGCATGGGGGCCGCCTGGCGCGACGTCCCCGACGGCGAGCAGTTCGATCAGGTGATCGAGATGGTCAAAGGCGTTCGCGAACTCGGCCTCGAGGCCTGCTGCACGCTCGGCATGCTACGCGAAGACCAGGCGCAAAAGCTTGCCGAAGCAGGACTTACCGCCTACAACCACAACCTCGACACGTCGCCAGAATTCTACGGAGACATCATCACGACGCGCACCTACGACGAGCGCCTTAAGACTCTCGAGAATGTGCGGAAAGCCGGTGTGACCGTCTGCAGCGGCGGGATCATTGGGATGGGCGAGTCGCCCGCAGACCGTTTCCGCCTGCTGCAGCAGCTTTCGAACCAGGACCCGCATCCGGAAAGCGTCCCGATCAACCAGCTCGTGAAGGTGAAGGGCACGCCGCTTCAGGACAAAGAAGATCTGGATCTGTTCGACTTTGTCAGGATGATCGCTGCCGCGAGGATACTTATGCCGCGTTCTATGGTCCGCCTCAGCGCTGGCCGTCTCGATCTTTCCGACGAAGGCCAGGCGCTGTGCTTCATTGCCGGCGCGAACTCGATATTCATGGGCGAGAAACTGCTCACCACTCCGAATCCCGAGGCCGACCGCGACCGCGAGCTGCTCGGCAAGCTGAGGATGAGGCTTTTTTCCAGTGCTGCGGGAAAATAGAGATGGAGAACGGATCGAAGGAATACGTGCTCGGGTCGTCCGATATGGAGATCGCGAGGCTTGCTTTCCAGCACGACGTTTGGTCGGATGTGACGGGCGGACTGTGGAGAACGGCTGGGATCTCGTACGGAGATTCGGTCGCCGATCTCGGATGCGGCCCCGGCTTCGCGACGCTCGAACTGGCCCGGCTTGTCGGACCCGAGGGGCGAGTGGCAGCGGTTGATGCTTCTCAGCGGTTCGTATCGCTCGTCGGTTCTAGGATCGATTCACTGGGATTGAAGAATGTCTCGGTTTCAAGAGGCGACGTCACCGCTTTGGACCTTGAACCCGGAACTTTCGACTTCGTCTTCTCGCGCTGGCTGTACTGCTTTCTGCGGGATCCGGAAACCGCGGCCCGGGAGGCGCACCGGATCCTGAAGCCGGGCGGAAAGCTGATCGTGATGGATTACCTGAACTACCTGGCTTCGAAGATCTTCCCGGGTTCGGACGTGCTGAACTCGATCTTTCCTGCGTACCTGAAAACCGTCAACGAGCACTACGGAAGCTACAATATAGGCGGCGAACTGCCTTCGATGCTTTCGGAGATCGGGTTCGGGATCGTGTCGCTCGAGCCGATCGTACGGATCGCGCGTCCAGGCGAGAACACCTGGCGGTGGGTCGAGCTGTTCAACGAGCTCTCGGTGCCCGCGCTGGTCGAGAACGGTATCTGGACGGAAGAGCAGAGGGAGCAGTTCGAATCGGAATGGGCGGCGGCGAAGGAGAATCCCGGGACGTTCTTTTTTTCGCCTCCGATGATAGGGATCGTCGCGGAGAGATCTTAGCCACGAATTACACGAATTTCACGAATAAAGAGATTTAGCCGCGGATTTCGCGGATCAGGGAGTTAGCCACGAATTGCACGAATTTCACGAACTTGGCTAATGCTAGAAATGCGGATTGAAATGCCACGCAGTCGAACCGTGCAGTCCTCGGCGAAATTTCCAATCCGTGAAATCCGTGCAATCCGCGGCTAAATGTACTCTTCGTGAAATTCGTGGCTAACTCCCTGATCCGTGAAATCTCTGGCTGATTCACTCGTGCAGATTACGGATGATTCATCTCACGTATTCATCGATCGGACAATCAAGGTCCTGAATACGCCTTTCGATCTTCGGTATCGCGTCCTTGAAATATTCGATGATCTCGGAACTTTCTTTGTCAGTACTGCAGAGGGATATGTAAAGCTTCGCCGTCTGAATCGCGCGCTCGAGGTTCTCTGCTCTTCTCGAATCATAGTGATCCAAATAGACTTGATACATGATTCGCTTATCTACGCGTGAGCAACTTTTCGGCCGATAGGCACTTCCGTCGGGCAATATGCCGAAAGGATGGTCCCAATCGCGCTCGCCGAATCTCAACGCTTCCAGGGCTCTCTCCGTAACTGAATCAAAGCAGTTCGATCTGAAGAGATCTTTAGAGGAGACCGATAAGCCGTTCGTGTCATCAAGGGAACTTTCGATCTCCACCAGGATGCTTTTAGCACAACTCCGTTCCGGGCCCACGCGGATGATAATCCGGTAGCGCCCGTTCTCCAGCCCGTCGATGCCGAACGTGCCCTTCTCATTTGGCGTGGTCGTTGCTGTGAGCTTGCTGGAGTCTTCGTTAAAGACTGCGAGACAGACCTTTACCGGATCGAGAACCAGATCCTCAGCAGGCTTCAAGTCGATCATCCCCGTGAGTCTGCTGATCTTCAAAGGCTGAGGATCCGCTTGTTCGAATTTCGAGTAGGTGAGTCCAGAGCAGGGATCTGCAGAAGTTGACGGTATCTCAAACCCATCGTAAGCCCTGCCCGGCGAAGGAACAGTTGAAGTAGCGAAAGCCGCAAAGGTAATCACTATCACGCCGATTGGTAGGCTGATCGAATTTCGGAGATATTTGAGGTAGTGACTCAGCACGAGAGTGAACTGATTATATTCTGACGATGGTTGGATTGGAAGAACAATGGGGATTTGGCTTTAGATCTTGAGAATTGAGAATGGCCCCACGATTCGACAAGACCGTTCTTATACTCAAACTCCTTTGAGAACTCCAGTAGTTGGGATAGATTGGTACTCGTCGCAAATTAAACCCTTGCCCCAGCGAATGGCGGCCGATCTCGAATCTGGAAGGCTTATTATGAAACGATCCGTTGTCTTGCTAGTGTTGCTCGTATTTCAGGCAGTGATTTCTCTTCAGGCGGCTCCCCATCGCCCAGTTCGCGGAACACTCGATGAACCTAAGTGGAAGGAGATTAGCCACGACGGATTTACCGCGCAGATCCCGGATTCGTCTTTTAAGATCTGGTCCTTCGACGAAGAAGATCTGAAGTACTGGAATTTCTCTGCCGAGACCGCTACAGCCTGGTACTACGCTTTTGCTTACGACAAACTGAAGAACTCCCCGCTAATGGAACTTCTCAGGTTCGCGCGATTCAACGCTGCCGAACACTCAGATGTAACGATCGACGGTGTCCCCGGCAAACGGCTGACTTTTCGGGAAATTGGCAGTCTCAAGCACGAAGCACTTGTATTCCAGGTCCGGGAACGCGTGTTCATCTTCCATGCCGTCAGCAAGCACCGGGTTCGACCGGGCACCGATGAATTACTTGACAATTCGGAGGTCGAACAATTCTTCAGCTCGATTCGTCTGGATTTCGTGAAGGACGAGATCCTCGAGTCGCCGCATAAACTCTCGAATCTCGTAAATTCCTTCCTTGACGAATCGAAATCGGATCAAACGAAGGATGAGCCTATGTTTCGGGTTCAAAGAATCCCCGGTTCCTCACCGACAACTGCGGGATCGGGCCAAGGAACCGGGAGCGGCTCGGGCTCCGGTTCAGGATCAGGTGTCGGATCGGGTCCACCGAGGGAGGACTCCAGCCTGAATGATTCTCCGCTCAGGATCCTATCCAAGGCCAGACCCGGGTACACGGACCTCGCCCGTCATTACGATCTAAGCGGAAGGGTGGTGTTGCGGGTTAGCTTTCTCGCGGACGGAACGGTGGGCGCGGTTTCAGTTTTTGAAGCATTGCCCCTTGGGCTAACGGAAAACGCGATCAGGGCGGCGAAACTGATGCGGTTCGAACCGGCAAGTAGGAATGGCAGAGCATATACCGTGAACAAGGCAGTCCACTATAACTTCACGATCTATTGATTCAAGAAGCGGAGACTCTTCCGTCGCTGCGCGACTCCCGTTTCTTTCGTAGTGCCGATGCTACAGACCTGTAGTTCCTACGGAACTCTTCAATTGAACGATGGCCGATGCTCAATGACCAATGAGTCGGCCCAGTCTCTACCGCTCCGGACACTGATTCATCGTTCAATGGTCAATGCGCATTGGTCAATGTATCGCCCGTCGCTTGCGCTCCGGGTTCTCACTTAATCCGTGAAATCCGTGTAATCCGTGGCTAATTCTTCTCCTTCGTGCAATTCGTGGCTGATTTATCTATGCCCGTCGCTTGCGCTCCGGGTTCTCACTTAATCCGTGAAATCCGTGTAATCCGCGGCTAAATCACTTTCTTCGTGCAATTCGTGTAATTCGTGGCTGATTTTTCTAAGCCCGTCGCTTGCGCTCCGGGTTCCGATCGCCCGTAGCTCGCGGTCCAAGTTCCGATCTCGTGCATTCCGCCGCCGATCTCCTGTACAATCGTCAGACACACCCAGACCAAGGAGCGATATGGACCAGAAATACATAGATCTGTACGACGAATATATTCACGGCACGATGCCGCGCAGGAAGTTCGTGAACCGGCTCGCGAAGATGGCCGGAGGAATGGCGGCGGCCGCGCTGATCCTGCCGGTTCTCGAGAACAACATGGCCAGCGCCAAGATCGTCGATCCTGACGACAAGGACCTGAAGACATCGCGTGTCGAATACGACGCGGCTACAGGCAAGATGAAAGCGTATCTTGCGCGGCCCGCAAAGCAAGAAGGAAAACTCCCCGGAGTGCTTGTGATCCACGAGAACCGCGGCCTCAACGCGCATATCGAGGACGTCACGCGCCGGGCCGCAAAAGCGGGATTCATCGCGCTCGCTCCCGATGCGCTTTCTCCTCTCGGAGGAACTCCGGAGGACCAGGATAAGGCGCGCGGTATGTTCGGCCAGCTCGACCGCCGGAAGACGATCGAGAATTTCGTAGACGGCGTGGAATATCTCAAATCCGTCGAGGGATGCAGCGGAAAGATAGGCTGCGTGGGCTTCTGCTGGGGCGGATCGATGGCGAACCAGCTCGCGGTCAACTCGCCCGATATGAAAGCGGCGGTCGCGTTCTACGGCAGCCAGGCGGCCGTCGAGGACGTGCCGAAGATCAAGGGCAAGCTGATGCTGCACTACGCGGAGAACGATCAGAGGATCAACGCGGGCATCGAGGCTTACGAGAAGGCGTTGAAAGAAGCGAAGGTGGACTACGAGTCGTACATGTACGAAGGCGTCGGACACGCTTTCCACAACGACACCAGCGAGGCGCGCTACAACGAAGAGGCGGCCAAGCTCGCCTGGTCGCGGACCGTCGAGTTCTGGAATAAACACCTGAAAGGCAAGTAGATACGGGAATGAGCCTGCTTCGGCACCTTACGGTGGACATAACACCGCTGAGGATCTCGAGAGACTATCGGCTGCTCTTCTTCGGGCAGCTGATTTCTTTTTTCGGGTCGATGATGACGTTCGTCGTCATCCCGGTGCAGATGTACCAGCTGACAGGGTCGAACTTCCACGTCGGAATGCTGTACGCGGCGGAGTTCGTCCCGATGATCATCCTGTCGTTCATAGGCGGCGCGCTCGCCGACGCCGTCGACCGAAGGATGATGCTTCGCGGGACGGAGATCGGCCAGACGTTCGTGACAGCGATCCTCCTCGCCAACGCGTTCCTGCCAGAACCCCAGCTTTGGGTTCTGTATGTCGGAGTCGCGCTCCACGCTGGGCTCGCAGGTCTCCAGAGGCCTTCGTACGAGGCGATGATCCAGCAGATAATGCCTTCGGAGCTTATGTCTGCCGTCTCGGCATTGAACTCGATCCGCTTCAGCATAGGCTTCATCATCAGCCCCGCGATCGCGGGCCTTATCATCGTCCAGTTCGGCGCGAAGATCGCTTACGCCATAGATTTTGTGACCTTCGCCGCTTCGCTCGTCGCGGTCTGGATGATCTCGAAAACTCCCGGTGTCGAAGATCCCGATCATCCCGGAATAGCCTCGATAATCAAGGGATTCAGGTACGCGATCGGACGGCAGGAACTGCTTGGGACCTACATCGTCGACATCAACGCGATGTTCTTCGCGATGCCTATGGCGCTGTTCCCGGCGCTTGCCACGCAGTTCGGTGAAAGCTCGGTCGGGCTTTTCTATTCGGCGATGGGCCTGGGGCCTTTGGTCGCGAGCCTCACTTCCGGATGGACGAAGAAGATAAACCGGCACGGGATGATGGTGCTCGTGGCGGCGGGGCTCTGGGGCGTGATGATCATCTTCTTCGGCCTCGCCGAGAGCCTTTGGGTCTCGCTGGGATTTCTCGCGCTCGCCTGGTTCTTTGATATGATCAGCGGTATTTTCCGCGCGACGATCTGGAATCAGACGATCCCTATGCGATATCGCGGCCGTTTGGCGGGGATCGAGATGATCAGCTACCTGACCGGGCCTATGCTCGGAAACGCGAAGGCGGGAATCGTAGCGAGCTTCTACGGCGTGCAGTTCGCGATCGTGTCGGGCGGGATACTGGCGGTGATCGGTGCGGTCGCTTTGGCGGTGTTCCTTCCGAACTTCTGGACGTACGACGGCAGGGAAGGGGTGAAACTGAAAGAGATAGCCGACTCGGAATCGATGGGAGGAAGAAAATAACCGCAGAGGGCGCAGAGAGCGCAGAGTTTTTGGAGAAGACTCAACGCAAAGGTCGCGAAGGACGCAAAGGATTTTTTGGACTTAGCCAACTGTTATCGGTGCGTGGTTTAACCGGAATTCCGATCGACGAATCAAGCGGGAGACTTTTATATTCTTTGCGTCCGTAGCGACCTTCGCGTTAAATCCCTCTGCGCTCTCTGCGGTTAAGCTTTTATGGACCTAATAGAGCGAATAAGGAACAGGCTCGGGTTTATCGAGGCCGCCGGCGAGACGCGCGTCCTCGCTGAGCCGCAGGGGGGCGATCTCTCCTCGAACGACTACCTTTGCCTCACGGATGACCCAAGGCTTAAGGAGGCGTTGATCGAGGGCGTACGAGAATACGGCGCCGGATCGACTGCCTCGCGCCTTCTTCGCGGCCATCGCGACGTGTTCGAGCGCGTCGAATCCGAGTTCGCGAAGTTCAAGGGAACACAGCGAAGCCTCTATTTCGCAACGGGTTACCAGGCGAACCTTGGGATCTTCCAGACGTTACTCGAAGAGGGAGACGTCGTTTTCTCGGACGAGCTTAACCACGCGAGCATCATCGACGGGATCAGGCTATCGAAGGCCGGGAAAGTGATCTTCGATCACGCGAACGCCGAAGATCTGCGAACGAAGATCGGGTCCGCCAATGTCAGGGGCGAGAAGTTCCTCGTCACCGAATCGCTTTTCTCGATGAACGGCGACATTGCTCCGCTTGTCGAGTATGCCGCGATCTGCAGCGAGACCGGAACGAACCTGATCGTCGACGAGGCGCACGCCGTCGGGATCTACGGCAAGAAGGGGAGCGGGCTGATCGAGGAAGCGGGGATCGCAGATGACGTTTTCCTTTCAGTGAACACCGCGGGAAAGGCGCTGGGCGTCTCGGGTGCTTTCGTTGCAGGACCGGATTGGGCGATCGAGTTTCTACTCCAGCGATGCCGTTCGTTCATCTTCTCGACCGCTCCTCCGCCCGCGCTCGCGTACGCACTCGCGAAAAGCATCGGCATCATCGAGCTCGAAGAAGACCGTAGGAACAGACTTCTCGAATTGTGCGGAAAATTCTCGCTTATGCTCGAGGAAGCGGGATTCGTCGTTCCCGAAAGGCCGACGCAGATAGTCCCGGTCGTCATCGGCCGAAGCGACGACGCGACCGCCGTAGCTTCCGAGCTTCAGGAAGCGGGATTCGACATACGCGCGATCCGGCCTCCGACCGTGCCGGAGGGAACGGCGAGGCTGAGGATCTCTTTGAACGTAGGCGTTTCTGAAGCGGATCTCGAAAGGCTTGTCGTTCTTCTCAAAGACGCGATTACCAGGCGGATCGATACGGGGTTCTTCGTATGAAAGGCTACTTCGTCACGGGCACCGACACGGGGGTCGGAAAGACGATCGCAAGTGCGTGCCTCGTGGCGGCGCTCCGTGTGACCGAAGACGTCTGTTACTGGAAGCCCGTCCAGACCGGGATCGAGGAAGACGACGACACGCGGATGGTGAAGTCGCTCGCTCACAGCCCGGGCGATGAGATCTTCTTTGAGGGAATCCGCCTCGAGAGGCCGCTTTCGCCGCATCTTTCCGCGAGGCTTGCCGGGACGCGGATCTCGATCGAAGAGGTCCTCGCGACCGCGTCGCGGGCTCCTCGCGACAAATTGATGATAGTCGAGGGCGCCGGAGGAGTGCTCGTGCCATTGAACGAGCGAGAGATGATGATCGACCTGATCCGCAATCTGAACCTGCCGGCGATCGTCGTCGCGAGGTCCGGGCTGGGCACCATCAATCATTCGCTTCTCACACTTGAGGCATTGCGGCTCCGGGGTATCGATGTCGCGGGCGTGCTTATGAACGGCGAGCCGAACGAGGAAAATCGGAAGGCGGTCGAAGGATACGGAAAGGTGCGCGTGATTGCGGAGATCCCCAGGTTCGAAAGGCTCTCGCCGGACATCGTCGTGCGGTGGGCGGAGCGGAACATACGGGACATATAGGGTAATCTAGAGGCTATGCCGATAATCAAGAAACGCGAGATAGAGATGCTCGCTCAGATGAACGGAGAGGAGATCGAGCGGTTCCTGGCGAACCTTCCGGCGAGAAAGGACCAGATCGAAGGATTGTTCGATTATCTCGAGATGAAGCTCGAATCGCAGCCCTGCAACCACACGAACCGGTTCACGATGCAGTACGTGATGCAGAACATGATGGACTTCGGAAAGGTCTCCGGCTGGCTGAGCAACAACGGGGGATACTGCGACTGCAAGATCGTGTCGGAGATATCCGTGCCTTGGTTCTCCAGGTTTGCGGACGAACAAGATATACAGGATAGATAGGATCCGTTTAGAGTAGCGCTTTGCGCTGCAATCGAAGCCCGCAGGCCTGCAACAAACGTATCTTAAAAACCCTGTCCATCCTGTTTTCCCCCTTCTATGCTCAACGAAAGAGACCGTAAACACCTCTGGCATCCGTACACCCAGGAAAAGACCGCCCCGCCGCCGATCCCGATCGTGAAAGCCGAAGGCGTCTGGCTCTTCACCGAATACGGTCGGAAGCTCCTCGACGGCGTCTCCTCCTGGTGGGTGAACACCCACGGGCATTCGAACCCTTACATCAACGAGGCGCTCGCGAGGCAGGCCGCCGAGCTCGAGCACGTGATCTTCGCCGGATTCACCCACGAGCCCGCCGTGAAACTCGCCGAGATGCTTGTCGACGTCCTTCCCGAAGGCCTTACGCGCGTTTTCTACTCCGACAACGGCTCCACATCTGTCGAAGTCGCGCTGAAGATGGCGTACCAGTTCTGGCGAAACCGGGGCGAAGAGCGTACGACGTTCATCGCGCTCGAGCACGCTTACCACGGCGACACGGTAGGAGCGATGTCCGCAAGCGACGCTTCGGCTTTTACCGATCCGTTCAAGGAACTCCTGTTCAAGGTTCTGCGTGCCGAAGCGCCGTATTCGCTTCGCTGCGAACGATGCGAGAAGCGATGCGACCTCTCGTGCGCCGAGAGCCTGGAAGAACTTCTAAAGAAACGCGAGGGCGAGATCGCGGCGGTGATAGTCGAGCCTATGCTGCAAGGCGCGGGCGGGATGATCGTATGGACTCCCGAATACCTGAAGCGCGTCCGCGAACTTTGCGACGAACACAGCGTGCTCCTGATCGCCGACGAGGTTCTGACGGGATTCGGGCGAACAGGGAAGATGTTCGCCTGCGAGCACGCGGGAATCTCGCCCGACATCATTTGCCTTTCGAAGGCGCTGACCGCGGGATACCTGCCGTTCGGAGTGACCGCCGCGACCGAAGAGATTTACGAGGCTTTCTACGACGACGACCGTTTGAAGACATTCTTCCACGGCCATTCGTACTGCGCTAACCCCCTCGCCTGCGCGGTCGCCATCGCAAACCTGGAACTGTTCGAAAAGAATTCCACGATCGACCGCATCTCGTTCATAAACGGAAAGTTCCGGGAGTTTGAGCGGACGCTTTCGGCCTTCAATTCGGTCGAGGAAGTGAGGATCATCGGCGCGGTGCTGGCGTTCGAGATGAAGGTCGCCGACAGCGGCTACCTGGCGAACATCGGCCAGGAGTTGTACCGGGAATTCCTCTCTCGCGGGATCGTGCTGAGGCCTCTTGGGAACGTGATGATCTTTATGCCGCCGTTCGTGATCGGGGAGAAGGAGATCGACTGGGTGCTGACGGAGATTGAGGAGGTCCTTCGGAAGATTGAGAGCTGATAATTGAAGATTGAAAAGCGGCTCTGCCGCAGTGATGTGCGGAAAGGCTTGCCTTTCCGGGGGTGTAGCTCTGATGCTGTGTTGCGGCTGTGCCGCCGTGATGTGCGGAAAGGCTTGCCTTTCCGGGGGTGTAGCTCTGATGCTGTGTTGCGGCTGTGCCGCCGTGATGTGCGGAAAGGCTTGCCTTTCCGGAAAGGCGCCCTTTTTTGTTTATTGCGCGGAGGCTGAGCCTCCGCGCAATAGATAATTCGCCTGCCCCCGGTAAGCCGGAGGCATACCGCACATCACGGCGGCAAAGCCGCAACAAATTCTCAATCGTCAATTCTTAATTCTCAATCCCCAATTCCCAGATACCGTTTCAGATACTCGCCCGTGTACGATCCCTCGGTCGCCGCGATCTCTTCCGGCGTCCCTTCCGCGACGATAATTCCACCGCCGTGGCCGCCTTCCGGGCCGAGGTCGATCACCCAGTCAGCCGTTTTGATCACGTCAAGATTGTGCTCTATCACAAGCACAGATCCTCCGTTGTCGATCAGCGCTCGAAATGCCGTCAGAAGCTTCGAAATGTCCTCGAAATGGAGACCCGTCGTAGGCTCGTCGAAGATGAACAGAGTGTTCGAGCGCGAGTTCGAAGCCAGATGCGCCGCCAGCTTGACCCTCTGAGCCTCGCCGCCCGAGAGCGTTGTCGCCGATTGCCCCAGTCGAAGGTATCCCAGCCCCACAGCTTCTAGCGTCTTCAGGCGGTTCGTAAGTTTCCTGATACCTTTGAAGAAGAAGATCGCCTCGCGGACGGTCAGGTTCAGCACGTCGTTGATGTTCTTGCCCTTGTACTTCACCTCGAGTATGTCCGGATCGTAACGCGTTCCCCGGCAGTCCTCGCAGGTCAGCTCGACATCCGCAAGGAACTGCATCTCGATCTTCACCGTTCCGCTGCCCTGGCAGTGTTCGCACCTTCCGCCGGGTACGTTGAACGAGAAGTGCGACGCGGTGTAACCCTTTTTCTGTGAAAGGTTTGTGGACGCGAATACGTCCCGGATCGGGTCGAACGCTTTGATGTAGGTGATCGGGTTCGAGCGCGGCGTTCGCCCGATCGGCGACTGGTCGACGAGTATCACGTCGTCGATCAGCTTCGAACCCAGGATCTCCCGGAACCGGCCGACCTCTCCTTTGTTCTCGCCCTTGAGCTTCTTCAATCCCGAGTAAAGTACGTCGTGGACGAGAGTGGATTTTCCCGATCCCGAAACGCCGGTGACGGCGACGAACAGCCCGAGAGGGACCTCGACGTCGATGTTCTTCAGGTTGTGCTCGCGTGCGCCTTTGACCGCGATCTTCTTACTGCCGGGATCCAGGCGGACGGGCGGCACGCGGATCTCGGACTCTCCGCGAAGGTACTTGGCTGTTAAAGATACGGGATCCTGGACAAGGCCCAGAAAATCGCCTTCGTAAACGACGTTCCCGCCCAGCTCGCCCGCATACAGCCCTATGTCGAGAACGTGGTCTGCCGCGCGCATCATCTCTTCGTCGTGCTCGACGACGAGGACCGTGTTCCCGATATCGCGAAGGTTCTCGAGGATCCGGATCAAACGCAGATTGTCCCTCGGATGCAGGCCTATGCTCGGCTCGTCCAGGACGTAAAGCGTTCCGACGAGCAGGGAACCCAGGTTCGTCGCGAGCTGGATCCTCTGCGCTTCGCCGCCCGAAAGCGTAGAGGCAAGCCGGTCAAGCGTCAGGTACTCAAGCCCCACGTCGAGCATGAACCCCAGCCTTCGGCGGATCTCGTCGAGAAGCTTGTCGCCGATCTTCGACTCTTCATCCGTCAATTCCAGCGAATCGAAAAACGCCTTCGCGTCGTCGAGCGGCATCGCCACGACCTCCGGCAGGCTCTTCCCGCCGATCTTCACCGAGCTAGATTCGACCCTCAAACGCCCGCCGTCGCAATCCGGGCAGCGCGTGTAACCCCTGTATTTCGCGAGGAATACGCGGACGTGGAGCTTGTACTTCTTTTTCTCCTTCCAGGCAAAGAAACCGTTCACTCCGCGCCACGATCCCTTTCCCTTGAAAATCGCCCGCCTTTGCTCGTCGGAGAGCTCGCCGAACGGCACGTCGACCGGGATGCCTTCCTCCTCGGCGAATTCCATAAGCTCGTCGAAAGCCCACCGGTGCTTCGGAGTCGAGAAAGGCTCGATCGCGTCGTCATTCAGCGAGAGGTCGGGATCGGGGACGACCAGGTCGTAGTCGATGCCGGTCGTATTGCCGAATCCCTGGCACGTGGGACACGCGCCGAACGGCGAGTTGAAACTGAACAGGCGCGGTTCGGGCTCCGCGTATTCGGTTCCGTCGGTGCGGCAGATAAATGCTTCCGAAAAGCGAAGTTCCTGCGGTCCGCCCTTCGAACCCGAATCGGCATTGATCACGATCGCAGAATGGCTTTCGCGGAAGCAGGTCTCGAGCGAATCGACGAGCCTCTGCCGGATGTCCTTCGAGACCTTGAGCCTGTCGACGAGCACGAGCGTGTCTTCAAGTTCGTCGTGTTCGTAATCTTCGGGCTTCTTGAGATCGATCACCTCGCCGTCGCGCCAGATCCTGGAGAATCCGTGCCCGAGCATCGTCATCAGCACCGCGGTCCGGTTTTGTTTTGTCGCGTTCGGATTGAAAAAGACGGAGACGGGGAACAGCACCTGAAAGCGGGCGCCTTCCGGGAGCTTTTCGAGAACCTCGTCGGCCGACGATTCCGGGGTGTCTCTGGTCACTTCTTCGCCGCATTTGTAGCAGAAGGTCCTGCCGATGCGGGCAAACAGCAGGCGCAGGTAATCGTAGATCTCGGTCTGCGTGGCGACCGTCGAGCGGGGATTCCGCGTGGAGTTCTTCTGGCGGATCGCGATCGCGGGCGAAATGCCGGTGATCTCGTCGACCAGAGGTTTGTCGATCCTTTCCAGGAACTGCCTGGCGTATGCGGAAAGCGACTCAACGTACCGGCGCTGGCCTTCGGCATAGATCGTGTCGAATGCGAGCGAGGACTTCCCGGAGCCGGACACGCCGGTAACGACGGTCAGCTTGTTGTTCGGGATCGAAACGGAGATGTTCTTCAGGTTATGTACCTGAGCGCCGCGCACCTCGATCGCGTCTTCTTTCGTTCTCGCAGCCTGCATAGGTGAAGAATCCATACGAAAAGCCAAAACAAAATTCTATCAAACGGGGAGCCAGCGGCGAAGTTCGCGTATCGTACAGAGGTTCCGAAAACGGTCGACCCGGAGCGGGCGGGCGATTCCGGGTTCGGCAACGTTAAAGCCCGGCGAATGCGGCTACATATTTGACAATCGGCCCGCCAAAGTACAATATCTTGTGGAATACCGACCTTCCGGAGGAAGATCCCCTTTAAAAATGTATCCAGTCCACAGACAGAATGACCTGGTCGTTCAGGAGGTCGACCGCGAATTGCTTGTGTACGACCTGAACTCCCACCGTGCGATCAGTTTGAATGAAACCGCGGCAGCCGTCTGGAATCTCTGCGACGGAACAAGATCGGTAGAAGATCTGGCCGAATCCCTTTCCAAGCGTTTCCTCGAACCGGTGCCTGCCGAGGCTGTACTACTTGCGCTCGAGGATCTTGCAGAAGTCGGCCTGCTCGAATCCGTTGAAAGCGAGCGGTTTCTCGGGTCAATGAGCCGGCGGGAAGCGGTCAGAAGGATCGGCATCGCGACGATGGTCGCCATTCCGATCGTGTCATCGATCATCGCGCCTCCGGCTGTGGCCGCGCAGTCGACTTGTGTGCCGGAGAACTTCGGCTGTACGTGTAACCAAGCGTCGAATGGCCGGCAGGGGCAGCAGTGCACTCCCTTTTCGTGGGCCCAGTGCGACAACGCCGCCTGCCGCTGCGTCTGGATCGGTAACTCCGGAATCAGTTTTCTCGGCAATTGCGTTCCGTGACGCCACATGTAATCGCATTGTCCCGGTATCCAACCGGTTTGGAACAAGTCGATAAGGTTTCTATATAATGCCTGTGTGAAAGGTCTGCTTTTCTCGCTCATTCTCGCAGTATTTTCCGCGGTATCCTTGCAGAGCGCCGCGGCTGATGATTCACATGTTCCTGCGAGCGTTCCGGAGGGCTCCGGGTCGAAGACAGTTCGCCCTGTTCTCGTCGAATTATTCACTTCCGAGAGCTGTGCCAGCTGCCCGCCTGCGGAACAGAATCTTGCCTATCTTCAAAAGGAACAACCGTACTCGGGTGCGGAAATCATCACTCTGGCATTTCACGTAGATTACAGGGACGTTCCCGGCTGGAAAGATCCTTTCGCGTCACCGCTGTTCACACAGCGACAACAGGTCTATGATCGCAAGTTCCGCACTGGCAACATTTACACACCTCAGAGGGTCGTCGACGGCGATATCGAGTTCATAGGCTCGAAGCTCGATAAAGCCGAAAGTGCGATAAAGAGATCGCTTAAGCGGGATAAGGGACAGGTTGAATTGAGTGTCGCGGGCAGCAAGATCGAGATCCGTGTCCGCGCGCTTCCCGACACCGATTACGCTACGGTCTACCTGGCCTATGCCGAAGACGGGCTTACTTCTAGCGTTAGGGGAGGCGAAAACGCCGGTAAGACGCTTGGCCATGTGGCGGTGGTGCGGTCACTGAATGGGATCGGCAGGATCGAGCCCGGGCAGATTGAGTTCGAAATGGAAGCTGCCCTGAACATAGGCGCGGACTGGAACCGGGAGAAATTGAAGGCAGTCGTGTTTGTGCAAGAGAACCACACCAGAAAGATCGTTGCTGCAGCCTCTCAATCCCTATCCGTCTCTCAATGACCCCCGGTTGTTATCTCTTCGATGCACCTCTATGACTTCGTCAGTTACTGCGGGATGCTCACCGACAAGGCTCGGCTAGATGCATATTCCGGCGCGCTGCGCAATACGGTCGGCCCCGACACGATCGTTCTAGACCTGGGGGCCGGTACCGGGGTGTTCTCCGTGATGGCCTGCCATCTTGGCGCAAAGAAAGTCTATGCGGTTGAGGTCAATCCGTTGATTAGGCTTGTTGAAGAGACTGCCAGGGGGCAGGGCTTCGGTGACCGGCTGGTCGTGATCCAGAAACTCTCTTCGGAGATCGAGCTGCCGGAACGGGCGAATCTTCTCGTGAGCGACATCCACGGCGGTCTTCCGCTTCACGAGTCGGGTCTTGAGTCAATAATCGATGCCCGCGAACGGCTTCTCACGGAAGATGCCGCAATGCTCCCGGAATCGGAAACCATATTCTTCGCAGTATCGGAATCCGAGGAGATCTATGAGAAGAACGTTTCGGTTTTTCTGCGTGAATACGGGGGCTTCAGTCTTCCTGCCGCCGAACGCATCGTGAAGAACCGCTGGTTCAGTTCGCGAAGCGATGACGAACGCCTCCTCACCCGGCCGGCGAAGTTCGCCCAGCTCGACCACCGAGTGAACTCGGACACTTCATTCGCTCGCGATCTTGAATGGAATGTCGAGGAAGCCGGAACGGCTCACGGCTACCGGGCCTGGTTCGAAAGCCGCCTTCCCGGAGGCTATTCGGTCTCAAACGGCATTTTGGTAAAGGCCTCCACATATGCCTCGCCGTTCTTTCCTCTCGAAGACCCTGTGGACGTATCGGCGGGGGATGTGATCAGTGCAAGGATCAACGCGGTATACGAGGATGGCGGATACTTGTGGAGCTGGCAGACGAAGGTCACCGGAAACGCCGGAGAAGTAAAGGCGGAGTTTGCTCAGTCGCTGATCGCCTCGATCATTCCGGATCCCAAGAGCGCATTGAGGAGATCGGAATTCTTCGAACCGGCGCTGGGTCGCCAGGGAGAGATCGACGCGTTCATTCTCTCAAGGATGGACGGCGAAAACCTGAGCGGGGATATCGCGGATGAGGTATTGGCACGATTCCCGGACGCTTTCTCTTCTGCTGAGAAAGCGGTGGAGAGGGTCTATATGCTTGTCGAGAGATACTGCCGCGGCTGAACTGCTCCAGTCCAGAACCTAATGTGTTACTTGAACTATTGCCTTCTGCCGGATTGACTTGATTTTAGCAAGGCGATATAAGTATTCAAACCCTCCCGCTTTACGATCCTATGTTTCCAATTCATAGAAAGAACGACCTCGTGGTTCAGGTGATCGGGGATGAGACGTTTGTCTACGATCTGCTCTCGAATCGGGCAATGTGTCTTAACAAGACAAGCTCGTTTGTCTGGAAGCATTGTAACGGCGCGAACTCTGTCGCGGACATCGTTTCGCTGGCTTCGGCGGAGTTTGGAAACGATGTGACTACAGCCTTTGTCGAGCTTGCTCTGGAGCAGCTTTCGGGAGAAAGCCTTCTTAAGGAATCAACTAACTCGGGTATCTTTGACGGCTTGACCAGACGAGAGATAATAAAGAAGGTTGGGCTGACATCGATGGCGGCTCTTCCGATCGTCACGGCGATAACCGCGCCATCTGCCGTGGCGGCTCAGTCAGCCTGCATACCTGTCTCGAATGGATGCATGTGTACGATGACTGGAATGATGGGGCAAGAATGCGTTGAGGCAGTTCCATGTGCGAATCCGATCTGCCGTTGCGTATGGAGAAACAACGGCAATACGGACGGAGATTGCGTGGTATAGCGTTGGCGCTCGAGGGATTCACCATCTTTGGTCATAAGTCGCCAGATTCTCCCGCCAATCCTCACTCTCTACAGACCTGAGGACGGGTATGTTCCCGCTCAGCACGATCTCGGACCAAAGCGAGCGGCTTAGACGGTAAGTGTATCCTTTCGGCGAGCAGACCGTCAGCATCGCCTTCGAGGCCGTCCTTCGTGAGACGACGGCCTCCCGCCAGTCCGTCTTGGAGCGATAAAGAAGTTTCGATCCGACGATCAATTCCCCGAGCATTTTCGGCCCGGAGACCTGCCCCGACGAATAATAAAGGCCGAACGGCGTTCCGTCCGGCCTCCAGTCGATGAAGTTTGCGAATGCCATCAGTCTTCAAACGGCAGTTCGCTCTGCTTTGCCTTTGCTGAAACCGCGTAGAGCCGGAGTCCGATGGAGATCATCAGCACCGAGCCCACGATCCAAATCAGGACCCAGGCGACCGCGGGGATCCCGCTCGCCTCGGCCATGTTCATCGCGTCGGAATGCGAGTTGGACGTCGCCGAAATGATGAACAGCGTCTTCAGCGAGAAGATCGCATTCAAAAGGCACTGTACCGCCAGGAACGCGAGCGCGAAATTGGCCCACTTGATCTGCGCATACCGCGCGATCGCGAACAGGCCTGCCGACAACGCTGCTCCCGAAAGCACCGTGAAAGCGACGCTCGCGATCCCGACCTTCGAGTTGAAGATGTTCCAGACCGGAGCCAGGAGCCCGAAAAGCACCGTCATTAGGCCGACAAAACCCGAGGCGAAATATAGCGCTCTTCTGGATGAGAAGTCATACCGGAACCACGCGAGAAGCGCGACGCCGAAAGCGGTCGTGCCAAGATAACCCGCGCTGGAGATGATCAGCCTCTGGACCCAGTTCCCGTCTTGTGTGAGCGACCACACAACACCGCTCGTGTCCGGCGAGACAGTCAGGCTCTGCACCGATCCGCCTGTCATCACCGTGGCGAGCACGTGGCTGCCCTCGTGGACGAAGGTTGCGAACAGCTGAAGCGGGTAAACGATGTACCCGAGGATCGGGAAATAGAACGAGGCGAGCCAGATCACGACACTGATAATCGTCGCCAGGATCAGAAGCTTGACCTGCGGTTTGACGTCTTCGGCGAGTTTGAAATTCATAATTGCTCTCGACTCCCTTTGCCGGATAATAATTGACTCAACGGGATACGACCCATTCTACACGAAAGTTCGTGGCCTGCTAAAGGTTTTGGCTTTCGGCCTTTCTGATGCGCACGCGTCCGAGGCCGTTTATTCCGGGGACGCTGCGGCATAGTCCTTCTTCCCGCCCGTCTTCTCGATCAGCCGTATGCCGGTGATCTCAATGTCCTTCTGAACGGCCTTGCACATATCGTAAATGGTCAAAGCCGCCACCGAGACTGCGGTCAGCGCTTCCATCTCGACGCCCGTCCGGTCGGTCGTGACCGCGACCGCCGTCAGTGAAACGCCGTCATCCTGAAGTTCCGCTGTGACGTCGAGTTTCGTCAGCGAGAGATCGTGGCACAAGGGAATCAGCTCCGAAGTCTTCTTGCCAGCCATTATTCCCGCGATCCTGGCAATCTCTAACGGATCACCCTTGGGATTCATCTTTTTTCGGATCCCTGCAATTGTATCGGAACTGAGTGTGACAAAAGCGGTCGCCAATGCTCTGCGCTTGGATTCGGACTTGTCCGAAATGTCCACCATCTTGATTCTTCCGTCTCTATCGTAATGTGAAAATTCGCTCATTTTGATCCCATGCGCGCCGCAGGCTACGCGTCCGATCACTGCTTGACCGCTTCGAATATCACCGTGTTGCCGCCTCGCAGGACCGGATCTGAGCTTAGTTCGGCAGCCCACCTATCACGCCTCTTGCGAGCCGGCGTGAGTCGGGATATCAATCTGATCAGCCAAACAAGCGGTAGATACGGCCAATCCCTCTTTCTCTTGTCAATATGGACACCTATCAGCTCGAGACCGTTTTTTTCAAGAAGATATCGTACTTCTGAATAGCCAATCGGGTTGATATGGAGGGCAATCGCGTCCATGTTTCCGTACTCTTCGCGGACAGCCTCCAAGACTGCATGCGATACCGGTTTGAAATGTGACGTATAACCGAAGAGCAGCCACTTCAGCCTTTCCTCTATGTTAAGAATGTTGGGAACAGAAATGATCAAACGGCCATCAGCAGCGAGCACTCTCGCAAACTCGCTAATTGCGTTTGAAGGATTCTCGATGTGTTCGAGGCCCTCGAGGCACACCACGGCTCCAAAGGAACCAGTCTCGAAAGGGATCGTCTCGCCCAGATCAGCCTTGGTCACGGTGAGGCCTTCTGCCTTAAAGATACCGGGAAACAGATCGGCGCATACAACCGTGAACCCATTCGCAGCCAACCTCTCCGCAAGGGCTCCTTCCCCACAGGGCACGTCGAGGAGTCGGCACCGCTCCATTCTGTCGAGAATCGACAGGACTGCGTCGTGGATCGCGACATGTCCCATGGGCTGCGCCCTGCTTTCTTTAGCCGTATCCATTAGAAAAAGAAAATGTCAGAATTATCGCCCTTCCTAAGCCCAATGTCGGCCGGCACAAAAGCGATCGCGTCCGCACGGGCGAAAGTTACGAAGTTTGAAGACCCCGAGAACTTGAGAGATTCAATCACCATCTTGGCCTCTTCATTGAATCCGGTTTTCACCGGCAGCAGGCCGTCCCTTCCCTTTGCTCCTTTAATATCGTGTGTCACGACCGCGGATCCCCCCGGGAGATCGGTATCGAGCGCATTCTGCATCAGCAAGAGGGCTTTTCTCACGAACACAAGGAACGTAACCGCGATCGAGACCGGATTGCCCGGCAGCCCGAAAACGTACTTGTCATCCAGGGTAGAGAACACAGTGGGCTTGCCGGGCTTGAGCGCAAGTTTTTCAAAGTGGATCCGAGCGCCCAGCTCTTTAAGCACCGGTTTTGTAAAATCGTAATCTCCTACTGAGACCCCGCCGGATATGACAAGGCAGTCGCTCACCTCGATCCCCTCCGTGATCGCTGCACTGAGGCCATCCGGATCGTCGGGTGCGATCGGTAGGATCACCGTGTCAGCGAGACCTTCGGAGAAAGCGGCGAGCATAGCGGAGTTCGAGTTCCTGATCTGGTCCGGTCCGGGCGTTTCGGAAACATCGACGATCTCGGACCCCGTCGAAAGGATCGCCAGCCTGGGCTTTCTCGCGGCTCTCACGCTCGAATAGCCGAACGCGGCGAGGCTCGCGACCATCGCACGCGAGATCCTCTCGCCCGCCGAGATCACGGTTTCGCCCTGCTTTATCTCAGCGCCCAACTTCACGATGTTCTTGCCGGCTTTGGCGCTCTCAAGGATCGTGACCGAAGATCCGTTCGCCTCGGCAAGTTCGATCTGCTGAACCGCGTCCGCGCCTTCCGGGACTCTCGCGCCGGTCATCGTCTTGACCGTCTGGCCGCTTGCGAGCACGCCGTCCCAGCCTTTTCCCGCCGCGGATTCGCCGATCAGATCCAGCGTCACAGGCGCTCCTGAGGTATCGGTCGAGATCACCGCGTAGCCGTCCATTTGCGATCGGTCGAACGGAGGAAGGTCGAGGTCCGCCCGCACGTCCTCCGCAAGTACACGGCCGACACAGTCGCCCAGGCGCACTTCTTCCGTCTCCAGCTTTCCGATCTCAGAGCGGACGATATCCTTGGCTTCTTCGATTGTGATCATCTGGCGGTTTGCCGGCGTATTCGGGGCGTCCGCGCGCCCGGCGTCAATCGCGCAAACAGGATCAAAGTGATAGACTTAACGGGCAATACTCAAACAATTTAACATACTTCAAATACAGAGAGGACAGATTACAAGTGATCGAACTTGAACTTACTGAAGACCACGTCGCGCTGCAGAACACCGTGCGGGAGTTCGTGAAGGGCGAGGTGGAACCGTATATCAAAGAGTGGGATGAGAAGCAGCATTTCGAGCGCTCGATCTTCGGAAAGATGGGTGAACTCGGGCTGTTGGGAGTCTGCATACCCGAAGAATACGGCGGAGCGGGGTTTGATTACATCTCGCTCGGTCTGGTCTGCGAGGAACTCGAAGCTTGCGATACGTTCCTTCGGGTCGTGATGAGCGTCCACGTAGGCCTGAACTCGCTGACCCTTTTGACCTGGGGAAGCGAGGAGCAGAAACAGAAGTACCTGGCTCCTCAGGCGAGGGGCGAGAAGCTCGCGACCTTTGGCCTGACCGAACCGAACGCCGGGTCCGACGTCATAGGAATGCGTTCGACGGCGCGCAGGGACGGTGGCGACTGGATCCTAAATGGCGAGAAGATGTGGATCTCGCTGGGCAATACGGCGGACCATTTCCTTTTCTTCTGCTGGACCGACGAAGAGAAGATGAAGGTCCGCGATCATTCGGGCCTAAGCTGCTTCATCGTCGAGCGTTCGATGGAAGGGTTTTCGTCGGGTACGCTCCACGGCAAGATGGGAATCCGCGCGGGCGACACGGGATATTTCAGCCTTCAGGACGTGCGGGTGCCTGCCGAGAACATGGTTGGCAAGGAAGGCGAGGGATTCAAGATCGCGATGTTTTCGCTCGAGAACGGCCGGTACACGGTCGCTTCCGGAGCGACGGGCGTGATCCGCGCGTCCCGCGACGCTTCGATCGCATATGCGAATACACGCGAGGTCCAGGGCCAGACGATCGCGAACTTCCAGCTCGTGAAGCAGAAGATCGCCGAGATGGAAGCTGATTACGAGATGTGCCGGCTTCTTTGGCTGAAGGCGGGATGGCTTAAGAACGAAGGGCTTCCTTCGACGAAGGCCGCCAGCCTCGCTAAATGGCAGGCGACCGTGCGGAGCGAGAAGGCGGCTTCGATGGCGATCGAGGTTCACGGCGCGAACGGATATACGAACGACTATCCTGTCGAGCGGTACCTCAGGAACTGCAAGGCGGCGGTCATCTACGAAGGCACTCGCGACATACACACGCTGATGCAGGCGGACTGGGCGCTCGGGCTCAAGAAGGAACCGACTGCGCGGGTCTCTCTGCCGGCATACAAGGTGAAGGGAGCTTGAGAGAGTGATGAGTACTGAGTGATGCGAGATGAGGCGGAATGCACGCGTCCCGCGTGCAATGAGAGAAGCGAAGAATAGCGTCGTTACTCAGATTCGAGCTAATGCCAGGGGCTCTGTAAGGGCGACCGGACCTGATCCGGTCGCCCTTTTCCATTTAGATCTGCCCGATCCGAATGCCGAATGTGAAGTGCGAAGCACGCAAGCCGCTCGCATAAAGCCAGAAGACAGCTGCGGCGCCCCTCCGGGGCTAGATTCCGTTGCCGCTCCGCGGCAAAGAACTCGACAGGCTCTACGTACCCGACAGACCTGATCGACTAAACAGACCCGATAGACTCGCCAGACTCGCCAGACTCGCCAGACTCAACAGACTCGCCAGACTCGCCAGACTCGCCAGACTCGACAGACTCGACAGACCCGATAGACTCAACAGACCCGCCAGACCCGAATGACTCACGAGTCTCTCCTCACCGCATCGAAGTCGGAGCTTTGGTTCGTCATCTTCCATTCCCCGCCTTCCTTCACGAACTTGATCATTATCCCGTTCGGATAGGTTTCCGTAGTCACGAGCGCTTCGCCAAGATTGCCCTGGATGCGTTCGTTGACGACATCGCACTTTTCCCCGACCGGCTCGGTCGAAAGATACTCCGCAAGGGAGGAGACGCCTTCTTCACGCATGCTCGCCTCAAAGCTTCGGATCGTAGCTGCCGAATAGACCTTCCTCAACCCTGCCTCGTCCCTCTTGCGCATCGCGTCACAGTAAGCCGCCACAACCGGCTTCAGCGTGACAGCTTCCACTTTCTCCGCAGGCGTGGGAGTCTTCTCGATACCGCCCAGCGGATCGTCGTTCGCTGCGGCCGGCGACGGCGCCGAATTCGATCCGTTGTCCGCCGTGTTCACTGCATCGGGTGGTTCTTCCGAACCACAGCCCGAGAAATTCAGGAAAAGCACGGCGGAAATGATTATCAAGAAGGTCTTTGTTAACATTTGACTATTCTCCTGCTCTGTATCCGAAAGATAAAAAGTATAAGGATTGCCCGCGCAAAAACAAGCAACACGAGGATATGCTGAACGCCGAGAAAGTGATAAAACGACGCTTCGTGATCGAGGCACTTCCCGAACCGCTCCAGCCTTCGGACGATCATCTGCAGATCTTCGAGAATTACGTGCCGGGCACGCGGCTGCGGCTTCGAAGCGTCAGAAGGCCATTAAACGACGACAGGCGATGGTTTTTCGAGCAGAGGGAATCGACGGGACCCGGAGTGACCTCAGTCAATCGCCTGCACCTTGACCGCACTGAATACGACGCGATGCGGCCTTTGCGCGGCCGGGAGATCAGAAAGAACAGGTACGAGTTCAGACACGAAGGAGCTGTTCTCGAGATCGATGTGTTCCTGGGGGATCTGTGGGGCCTGAATCTCGCCGCTGTACGGTTCGCGGCTTTGGCCGATGCCGAAGCGTTCGAGCCGCCTTCCTTTTGCCTTCTCGAAGTGACCGACGATCCCACATTCGAAGGAAGCAGCCTGGTGGACCTGGACTTCTCCGCGGTCAGGTCCGTATTCGCAAAAGCAAAGGGCGAGAGCCTGTAAGCTCCCGCCCTTGTTTCGCTTGAATGCGCTATGAGGTTACTTGGCTCTCGGCTTCAAAGGCACGTGCCGCGTGACCGAGTCATAGATCTCAAGATAGATCCTGGTTTCCCTGGGGATCAGGTTCGTCCAGCCCGCGCCTCCGCGCTTGATGTAGCCCGGCAGTCTTGCCGGATTCGAGTTGTATCCCGCCGCCATTAGCTGCTCCTGCGTCGCAATGCCCTCAGCCATTGCCGCCTGGACCGTGCTGTTCGAGGCCAGGTCGTCCCAGGTCATCTGCATATAAAGAAGCATCGCCTGCGAAGCGTTCAGGTGATTCCGCATCCCTTCGACGAAATCGGGCATGAGGCCCACATTCGCATAACGCGACCGTATCATCCGGTACGTCCACGGGATCATCTGGACCATTCCGCCGGCGCCCGCGCTTGAAACCGCGTAGCGGTAAGTCTGGCCTTCGTTCAGTGCGTAAAGCATGTAGACGTCGTTGTAGATATTCGGATGGAGCTCATTGCGGAACCTCCAGTGGTCGACGTGCTCGACAAGGGCCAGCCGCTCTGCCATGTCGACGACCCGCGGTTGAATGTTGTATCCCTTCTCCCGCAGCTTCTCGCGCGCCGAGTTCAGCACGTTCCGGACGTAGATCCTTCCGGCGTTCACTGTTTCAGGCGTCACGATCCCGGGATGGGTCGAAACGTAATACGCCATCTCGATGAACTTGCCGCCGGTCTCCCTGGGATACTGCACGATCAGGGGTTGCTGCGGCTCGTTGTTCATGTTGTAGATGATCACCGGTGTGTTGACCCCATTGCCGCGTATGGTTTGAATCCTGACCGTTTTTCCGCGTTCAGTTTTGTGGATCGACTGCCTGTCCTTTGAAAGGAAATCCTCTTTGGTCACCACCACGTAATCAAGCTTGTTCGAGTCCCAGTCAAGAAACGCGAGACGTACGACATCGACGGCCTGGGAGTCCGGGGTCATCGCCGTCCGTAGCGGCTTGACCCTCATCTGGCGCTTCGCTTCTTCGATCCTGGACCTGATCTCGCCGAAACTCAGAGTTCTCGATCCGCTAACCGCTTCGGTTCGATCCTCGGAGGAGACACCGTCCTCCGTTTCCGCGGTTTCCGCACCATCAGAGACCACCAAAACTTTGCGCGGTTTGGGAGTCGGGCTCGCTTCCGGGGTGTTGTCGGTGACGATCACTCTCGGCCGGTTCGTTCCCGTGTCCGAGTTGCCGGGCTGTCCGAATAAAGAAGTGGATAGAACGGCGCAGAAAAAAAGCACGGCGGCGGATCTGAAATTCATAGTTTTTCCTGTTCGGAGAGCTTGTAATTCGGAGGGGACTTAGTTTGAGGCCTGTCCCGGGCTCGTTCGTATTGGTCTGAAGAACTGATTCGTTCTCGATTTGACGGGTTGCTGGATGGCATTCGAATAGGTTATGCAACCCACAAGTATCCATTATGGCTATTTTCGGTTTGAGGTCAAGGCGAACATTAGCTATAACTACAGTGACGACGGCACTTTCAGCCACAGCGCTTTGCCCCCGGGCAGAAATGCCCGTCGAATCCCGCATACCGGCAAATCCCAGCAAATGAGCAAGCTTTTTGGAACAGACGGAATAAGGTCGAGGGCAGGTGCGTTTCCCCTGGACCGCGAAACGGTAAGGATGATCGGCTACGCGCTGACCGAACGGCTTCGCGGATCCGACGGAGAAGGGACAAGGTTCGTGACCGGCCGCGACACGCGAGAATCGGGCGCGGAGATCGAGCAGGCGATCCACGAGGGGATCGCGGCTGCGAGCGGGGAAGCCGTTTCCGCGGGAGTGATAACTACGCCGGGAATAGCGTTCCTGGCGGCGCACGGCAGGTTTAACGCGGGGATCGTGATCAGCGCTTCGCACAATCCGTTTGAAGACAACGGTATAAAGGTCTTTCTACCCAACGGCCGGAAGCTGGACGGCGACTCGGAGAGGTTCATCGAGGCCAAGGTCGATGCGAAGATCAAGGTTCCGGAGGCCGAGGTGGCGCTCGACGACTCCGGCGCGTCCGCGCTTCAGTCAAAGTACCTGCAACATTTCGGGACCGACTTTGCGCTCCTCGATCTGGAGGGCCTGATGGTGATCGCCGACTGCGCGAACGGAGCCGCTTCGTTCCTAGCCCCGCTCCTTTTCCGGAAGTTTGGCGGCGATTTCGACACGATAAACGCGGAACCGGACGGACGGAACATAAACCGCGATTGCGGCTCGCTCCATCTGGAACACCTTCGGCTCGCAGTTCTTGAGTCGGGAGCGGACATAGGGATCGCGTTCGACGGCGATGCGGACCGTGCTCTTTTTATCGATGAGGAAGGAGACGTCGTTGACGGAGACGCAGTCCTTTGGATAATGGCGAACTATCTCCGGGAACGGGAGATCCTGGTCGACGAGAAGGTCGTAGCGACCGTGATGAGCAACATCGGACTTGAACTTGCGCTCGATGAGATAGGGATCGAGCTTGTCCGTACCGATGTCGGCGACAAGTACGTGCTCGATGAACTGGAGCGGTCCGGGGCCTCGCTCGGAGGGGAGCAGTCAGGTCACATCATATTTCCCACGCGATCGCTGGTCGGCGACGGTATGCAGACGGCGCTGTTTGTTCTGGAAGCGATGACCGAAACGGGCCTGCCTCTTTCCAGGCTCACGGAAGGGTTCGTTTCGTATCCGCAAGTTTTGGTAAATGTGAGAGTGCGTGAGAAAGTGCCGTTCGAAGAGATCGAGACGGTGAAAGATGCCGCCGAAGAGATCGAGTCCGAACTGGACGGATCCGGACGGCTCCTGCTCCGCTACAGCGGAACGGAGAACCTTGCCCGCGTGATGATCGAAGGCCGCGATCAGAACGAGATCGAGGACCTCGCGGAGAGGCTTGCTGCGACGATCAGAGCCGAGATCGGAGAAGAGGAAGGCGAATGAATGCCGGGCGCTTCACAGTGCTCTATCGATGGAAGCTCCGTGAGGGGTTCGAAACGAAGTTCGTCGAGGCCTGGACGGAAGTGACCGAGTATCACCTCGCGAACTCCGGCTCGTGCGGCTCCCTGCTTCATAAGGGGGACGACGGCATTTGGTACGCATATGCGCAATGGCCGTCCGCAGAGGCCCGGCAGAATGCGTTCTCCGGAGATGAATTGAAAGGCGCGGCGGAAGTGATGGCGAAGTGCGTTGAAGAAAGATTTCCGGAAATCGTGCTTTCGGTCGAATCGGACCGGCTTCGGTGAGCAGTTTGACCTTTGCAGCGAAACGCTTGCCGATATCGACCGCCAAATGTATATTTGAGGCCTCGGGACGCGGGTCCTCCCGCGTCTCTCGCGGCAGCCGGGGTGAGGACGGCTGTCGCAATTCAGCAGGTGCGGTACGCTCCCACGTTGCTTCACCTGCTAAATTTTTCGAAGATGAATGAGCCGGCCGGCACTGGTAGTCCGCCGGCTCTTCTGATTTTTCGCCGATGAACACCCGGACATTGAAGATCAGAACCAAGGAGAGATCCTCGGAATACGTTGTCGAGATCGGCAGCGGTCTGCTTCCGGAAACCGGTTCGTGGCTGCAAAGCGCACTGGGCGGGCGCACGAGGATCGCGATCGTTTCGAACGATACGGTTTTCGGGCTCTATGGCGAGACGGTCGCGGACTCGCTGGAAGATTCTGGTTTTCGCACCGAAGTATTTCTGGTTCCGGACGGCGAGGAATTCAAAAGCCTCTCAAACGCCGAAAAGGCACTCGAGTTTTTCAGCGGCGCGCGGTTGACCAGAAACGACTGCATCGTAGCGCTGGGAGGCGGGGTCGTCGGCGATCTAGCGGGATTCGCCGCTTCGATCTATCTGCGGGGGGTGAGATTTTTCAACATTCCCACGACCCTTCTTGCGATGATCGACGCGTCGATCGGAGGAAAGACGGGCGTCAACACGAGTTTCGGCAAGAACCTGACCGGTACGTTTCACCAGCCTTCCGGAGTCCTTACGGATGTATCGACGCTGGAAACACTCGATCCGCGCGATTTCCGGGCAGGGCTGTACGAGGCAGTGAAACAGGCCGCTGTTTCCGGAGGAGAATTGCTCGAGGATATTCGCGCATTTCTGAACGAGAACGCTGATGCCGGGCGAGCGGAGAGACTTGCAGAACTCGTGTTCCGGCAGGTCTCCTTCAAGGCCTCGATCGTCGAACAGGACGCGCTCGAATCGGCCGAAAGGTCCGACTCCCGCTCCAGAAAGGTCCTCAACTTCGGGCACACGACCGCGCACGCGCTTGAGAAGGTCACCGATTACTCGTATTTCAACCACGGAGAGGCGGTCGGATACGGAATAATTGCCGCTTCAGAAATCTCCAAAAGGCTTGAAATCTGCCCTTCCGATAGTATAGACTTGTTAAACGATGTTGTTCGCGGCGTCGGCGTCCTGCCCGATGCGAGCAGCATTTCCATTACCGATGTTCTCGGTGCGATTGAACGCGACAAAAAGGCAAGTGAAAGCTCGGTGCAGTGGATCTTGCTCGAGGACATCGGAAGACCCGTGATCGTTTCCGCATCGGAAATACCTCCCAACGTGATCAGAGAGTCTTTAGAACACGCGATCTCCCGTCGGTCGAACGGCTGAAGGGTTCATCGAAAAGGAGTATCCAGAATGAAGAAGAAAATAGAACTTCGCGGCCGCGAATCCGAACGCGGAAGTGCAGGGGTGAAACTCCTCATCGTCGCCGTGGTTCTGATCCTTCTCGCAAATGCGGGTTATCAGTTCATACCTGTCGCCTACAACGCGGAAGCGTTCAAACAGGAAATGAGCACGTCCGTCGTCCAGGCGATCGCTCTTCCCGCAAGCCACGGAAAAACCACCGAGGTCGTCAAGCGCAAGATCGTCGCTTCCGCCGAGAACCACAACATCCCGGTCGATTTTCAGCTGGACGTTCGGGAGCAGAACAAGACGATCGTCGCAAGGGTTACGTTCGTGCAGGAAGTCCCGGTACTGCCCTTCGGTATCTATACTTACAATTACGAATTCGATCACACTGCGGCACCGAACGGGTTCCTGACAACCGAGTAGAACGGCCCCGGCCGAAACACGCAGATCCGGTTGCCGATCGCCTTTTCAGGGGTCGGGACCGGATCTTTCTTTGTTCAGGATACGGCTGAGATCTGAGCGCGAACGCGCGCCGGCTGGATCTGCACGAGGCCTTCGGGGGCGTCGGCGAGCCAGGTGGTGGGACACACGCCGCAAACGGTACATTTCTCGACAGCGGGGCAGGGAAGACTTGAAAGGCTCTCGTGGGCCTTTTCGTGCTCTTTCTTGAGGAAGTCGAACGAAAGCCCCGAATCGACGATCGACCAGGGAAGGAACTCTTCATAGGAACGATCGCGGCTGGTGTGGAAGGAAGCATCGACTCCGGTAGTCCGCAGTGCTTCACGGATGTTGCCGCCGTTCGAGGCGGCCGCCTCGATGACACGCGAGACAGTACGGTCACCCGAGGAGAAAAGCGCCTGTTCGTGGGCGATCCTCGAAGACATAAACCTGACATCGACGTTCGGGATCCGCGAGAGGTTCTTGCACGCCCATTTGATTCGTTTCTTCAATTCGCGCTCGTCGCAGATCGCGTCCCATTGGAGAGGCGTGTTCGGCTTTGGCACAAAGCCGTTGAGCGAAGGTATGATCTTGCCCGCGAACCCGAAGTCCTTTCCCGCCTCGAGCATTCGGTCCTTGATCCTTTCTACAAGGAACACCATCTCTTCGAGGTCTTCCTGAGTCTCGGTCGGAAGCCCGACCATCAGGTAGAGCTTGATCGTGAGCATCCCCCGGTCGAAGACGGCTCCGCAGATGTCCACGATCTCGTCGTTGGTCAGGTTCTTGTTGATGACCCGGCGCAGGCGGTCCGATCCCGTCTCCGGAGCGACGGCGATCTGCTGGTCCTTCGATTCTACAAGCGCGTCGAGCAATTCTTCCGAGATCTGGTCAAGCCGAAGCGACGAGACGGAGATCCTGTAGTCCATTTTCCGGAGTTCTGAAAGGATCGTCGAGATCTCCGGATGGTCGCAGACTGCGGTGGAGACCAGGCCGATCTTGTCCGTCTTCGATCTCCATTCGGCGGCCTTTGCCAAAATGTCCTTTGCCGGCACGACACGCGGCGGATAGTAGTTGTATCCCGCCCAGCAGAACCTGCAGCCCTGGGAGCAGCCCCGCGAGATCTCGACCAGAAGCCTGTCGCCCATTTCCGCATCCGGAGCCCAGACGGATGTCGAAGGGCAGAATACATCCTGGTTGACCAGGAAATCCGCGAGTTCCTTTTCACCCCGTTTCAAGGCCCTGCGCAGTGTGCCTTCCTTCGGATTGACCGAAGCCAGCGCGCGTCCGACCCTGCGGGGGACGCCTTCTTCGCGCGGCACGTAATCGGAGACCGTCCCGTCCGGGTTATAGAACACGTCGTAGAGCGAAGGGACGTAGAAACCGCGGCCGATCATCGCGAGGCTCAGAAGGATCTCTTCCTTTGTTTCGTGCTCAAATATCGCGTCGACAAGTTGGTAACCGAGGATCTCGCCTTCACCGACTGCGATCACGTCCGTGAAGTCGGCGATCGGTTCGGGATTCAGGAAAGAAGCCGCACCTCCCATTATCACCAGCGGATGGAAATGATTGCGGTCCTCCGAACGGACAGGAATGCCGGATAGCTTCAGCATCCGCGCCATGTTCAGGTAGTCGGTTTCAAAAGAGATAGAGAACGCGACGACGTCGAAGTCGCGGACAAGCGATTGTGTCTCGAGCGAGAGGAGAGGAGTGTTCGTCCTCTCGTGTTCCGCGATCTCCTTATTGTCCGGCAGAAAAACCCGCTCGCAGACCACGTCAGGGATCCGGTTGAAGAGCTCGTACATCGTGTGGAGCCCGAGGTTCGCCATCCCTATCTCGTAGGTGTTCGGATAACAGAGCGCGATGCGCAGACCTGCTCCGTGCCGACGGGTAACGTAACCTTCTTCGGTCTCAAGTCTCTTCTTCAACTTCTCTGTAAGGCTCAGGCTCATAGAAGTAAACTAGAAGAATAGCAAATACGGGCATTTTGCGACAGAGGATATCGTCAGGTTCTGCGCGGTCGGCATGTTCCCGGCGGAAACGCGACCGTCAGGCGGCGTGCCATTGACCATTGCGAAAGGGTCGTGACCATCGAAGAGTCGCGCAGCGACGACCTGCCTTTAGCCGTGGGCAAGCCCGAAGGGCGCAGCCCACGGTATTCGTCGCATCATTCGCGCATCGCGAAGCGATTGCGTGATTCGTACCGGCACCTTCCGGATTTCCTCTGAACCTTGAACTTCCGATGGTAGCCCTCGCTACTGCTCTGAGTACCGATCGTGCCGCCGCTACGCGGCTCTGGACGTCTTTGGCGACGTTACCCCGGGCTGCGCCTTCGGCTTGCCCGGGGCTAATATACGTCTGTCCCTACGGGACGCGTTGGATCTCTCCAGGATTCCGGAGTTTCTTGCCAAAGGCGAAACATTGCAGACATAGAAGAAAAGTTACGAGAAAATTCTCTGCGTGCTCTGCAGCTGGCGCTCTTTTGCCCCTCGCTACTGCGCTGAATTCCGCGTAGGTGATCGGCACGCTCCCTAACGGTCGCGTTTCCGCCTCCGCTCACTTCCGTTCGCTGCCCCCCTCGCTATCGCTCGGGGCGCTGACCGCACGAGTCTATCCTCTGTCGCCTAAGGCGGAAATTTTATTTTCTAACAACACTGTATACCCACAAACTCTTGACAGCATTCGCCTTTTTCCACTACCGTAGAAACACCTCTTGACTCCCACGTCAATTGGAAACCTCACTTAGGAGAAAAACCAAATGTTAGAGAAAAGAAAGGGGATCCTTCTTTCGATTGCCCTTCTGTCCTCACTTGTCGCGGCCGTGATAGTGATCGCAAATGCGGGCCCGGCCCGTACGGCGGCGAGCGACAACGGATTCAAACAACAGGTTCGTAACGCGATCAACGAACTTGCACTTCCTGAAGGCGGAAACCAGCAACAACTCGCCGTCGGAGCTGAAAACCTCGCCGGCTTCATCTCGTACAGGTCGGGCGTTCTGATAAGCGACTGGAACCTGGAGCAGCTTTCGGAAGCGGAGGGCCTTGCCCACGGCACCGGAAAGTCCGTTTCGAAGGACAAACTCGCCGAGCTGATGACCGCGATCGCGGTGAACAAGCTTCGCGATCTTACGGACGAGCAGAAGCAAAGCGCCGTGGCGGCGATGGGAGGCTTCAACCACCCGGATCTGCCGGAGAGTTTCCGGCGAGGACGCGAATCCGTGTCTCTTCGCGCAAGCGGCAAGGGGCAGATGACGCGTGACGGATTGTCTTCTCAGATCGAGCTTCTTCGCGGCGAGAACGCAGAGAACAAGATCGTCAGGAGCATGATCCGGAATGCGATCGCGCTTGAGATCGAGTCCGTCTGCGCTGTTCTCATTGACGCGGACCCCGATTTCTTCAGCGGCTCCAAGTGCGAGATGACCCCGATGCAGGCGCTGCTCGTCGCCTACGCGGTCGCCACCGACGATTTGCTCGCCGGAAACCGCGCGGACATTCAGGCGAAAATGGGTGCGATCGAGGCGGCGGCTTCCGAAGCGGCGGGCTCGCCGTATCCGACCCACGTCGGTCATAAGCCTTACGGCGTCAACGGATACGTGTTCAGCACACCGGCGGACCTTCTTCTGGACGACGCGGCGGTACAGGAACTCGTAACCAAACTCTCACAAACAGTCAGATAAAATTCAGGAGTGATCAACAATGAAAAGACAGATGGTATCTGTCTTCCTCACTTCAATGTTGATACTTGCTTGCTCGGGCCCTTCCAGGCTTTGCGAGCAGCATATTGGAGTAGGAAGAATAGCGGTTGTAACAAGCCCGAACGGAACTCAAACGACGGTGTCTGCCGACCGTAACGGAAATATAGTCACGCAGTGCGGTTCGACGGTCTCAACCGTCTGAAACAAAAAAAGCCCGGGTCTTTGCGGACCCGGGCTTTCGACATTTAGCAAATAGCAATCTACTGCTTGCCTTCGAGGAACGCCTTCAGGCGGCGTGATCTGGAGGGATGGCGGAGTTTGCGCAGCGCCTTCGCTTCGATCTGCCTGATGCGCTCGCGGGTGACCGTGAAATGCTGGCCGACTTCCTCGAGCGTGTGCTCCGAACCGGTGTTTCCGAGTCCGAACCGCATCTTGATCACCTTTTCCTCGCGCGGCGTAAGCGTAGCGAGCACCTCGTCGGTGATCTCCCGAAGGTTCGAGAAGGTCACAGATTCGGCAGGGTTCAGGATCGACTTGTCCTCGATAAAATCGCCGAGGTGCGAATCCTCTTCCTCGCCGATCGGCGTCTCGAGCGAGATGGGCTCCTGTGCGATCTTCAGGACCTTTCGGACCTTCGAAACGGGAATGTCCATCTTTTTTGCGATCTCTTCGGACGTCGGTTCGCGCCCGTATTCCTGCACAAGCGCCCTCGAGGTCCGGATCAGCTTGTTGATCGTCTCGATCATATGGACCGGGATGCGGATCGTCCTCGCCTGATCGGCGATCGCACGCGTGATCGCCTGCCTGATCCACCATGTCGCGTATGTCGAGAACTTGTACCCGCGCCGCCATTCGAACTTGTCCACAGCCTTCATCAATCCGATGTTGCCTTCCTGGATCAGATCGAGGAACTGAAGTCCGCGGTTGGTGTACTTCTTGGCGATCGAAACGACGAGCCGTAGGTTCGCTTCCACAAGCTCGCGTTTCGCGACGCCGGCGTTGTACTCGCCGGTGAGAACCCTCTGGAGCGACCGCTTGATCCTGTGCGGAGGAAGGTGATAGCGCTCTTCGATGTCGTTAAGCTTCTTCTGCTCTTCCTTGATCTTTGCCTTCAGCTCCTTCTTACGCGCGGGCTTGGTGGTCTTCTTCTCGATCTCGTCCTCGGCGCGCCTTATCTTGCGTTCCGAGCTCTTGATCTCGCTGTCCACCTTGCTGATCGCGCCGACAAGCCTCTGCTGGGCGTATTCGGTCAGTTCGAGCCGCTTGATCTCCTGAGCGATCTCGACACGATGCCTCGCCAGCTGGTGCTTTAGCTTGACGAGTTTTTTGCTCGTTTTCGATTTCAGCTTCGATGTCCGCTTCTTCTCGGCGAGATACTGCTTGAGAACTTTCAGCGCGGTCGTGTAGTTCTTCTCGATGTGGTCGATGCCTTCGAGTGTCCAGCGCAGATATTCCTCGACCTTGTCCTCTTCGCCGGTCAGTTCCGCCTGCTCCGCGAAATTCACTATCTCGCGGATCGCGGCGTCGCCATCCTTCAGTTCCTTGCCGATCTCGATCAGCTCTTCGACCGCGATCGGCGAACGCGAGATCGCTTTCGCCGCCTTCATCTGGCCGCGCTCGATCCGCTGAGCGATCGAAACCTCGCCCTCGCGCGTAAGCAGCGGCACGATACCCATCTCGCGAAGATAAAGCCTCACGGGGTCGTTCGTCTTGTCGAGTTTGCCCGCGGAAAGGTCGAGTCCCTCGTCATCGTCGTCGCTTTCCTTGTCATCCATCGCCACGTGTGCGGCCTGCGCAAGCAGGTGCGCGTCGGCGTCGGCGACGGAAATGTTGGCGGCTTCGAGGCGCTGCAGCACCTCCTCGATGTCGTCGGGCGACATCATGTCATCCGGGATCTCCCGGTTGAGTTCGTCGAAACTGAGGAACTCTTTCTTCTTACCTATTTTTACGAGCCGTTTGATCAGCTCTTCTTTTTCGTCAAGTTCTTCGGCCATATTCTTAAAAATCGAATTCGATTGCCTTGCACCCGAAAACGTTGGTTATTATATCTTTCACGCCCGATCGCCCTATGGGGTTTCAGCCGCCGCTGTCCGAAAGCTGATCCTGCAGCTTTCTCTTCATACGCGCGAGCTCGATCTGCTCCTCGACAAGCCGGTTGATCTCGTCCTGCCTCGATCTTTGTTCCGCCGTCGCCAGTTCGTGGCTGATCTCAAGGATCCTCGCGTCGATCGCCATCGTTCTGAGCGAAGCGATGCAGTTCTCGGCTTCCGCGAGGACCTCTTCGATCCATTCGCCTTCCGCTCTTGCGGGCTCGGCCATCCAGATCAAAGGGACCAGATCTCCAGAGACCGGATGATCGCCGATAAGCTCAAGTATCGATTCGATCGAAACTTCGCGTCCCGTCTTGTCCAGCTCGATCAGGGCCTCGAAGATCGGCGCCGTCGCCAGTTCTTCGTGGTCCGTAGGTTCGAGATGCGGCAGCACCTGCTTTCTAAGCTCCTCGTCGTGTACCACGAGTTCGAGGAATCGCTGTTCCGCAACCGTTACTTTCGCCTGGACCGAACGGACGACCTGCCTCCGGACCGTCTCGGCCTCGAATCCGCTTCCGGCCTTTACCGTTTTCCAAAGATCGTTCTTTAAGAGCGCGTCATCCACGCGCAAAAAATTCATCGCCTGATCGAACGATTCGCGCTTCTGTATCGGATTCCGAACAGCAACAAGCACGGGCACAACATCCTCTATCGCCTCGGCTTTTTGCCTGGCGGAAGCAAGGTTACGTTCCCGTACGCTGTTCTCTAAAACAAATTGTAGGTAGGGTAAGGCGTGGTTCTTATGCTGATCTTTATATGCTTCAAAGCCTTCGGAGCGGATAAAATCGTCCGGGTCGTTCCCGCCCGGCAGAACCAATACTTTTATCTCGAAATCCGCAGCCAAAAGCGTCTCTATCGCCCGTCTCGCCGCCTTTATTCCCGCGCTGTCTCCATCATAGTTAACCGCAACCTTACGTGCAAACCTGCCGAGAAGTTTTGCCTGGTGTGAAGTAAACGCCGTTCCGAGGCTCGCGACGCAGTTTTTCACTCCGAAACGGTATAGAGCGATAAGGTCCAGGTAGCCCTCAACAAGGATCGCGTATTTCAAACGCCGTATCTCGTCGCGGTTCTGGAAAAGGCCGTAAAGGTGGTCGCCTTTCACGTACGCGGGGGTCTCGGGGGAGTTGAGGTATTTCGGCTCGCCCTTTCCCAGAATTCGTGCCCCGAACGCGATCGGATCGCCGTTCAGGTCGAGGACAGGGAAGATGATCCTGCCCCGGAACCGGTCGTAGATACGGTTCTTCTCTTCGTTGATCGAAACAAGCCCGCTCTCGCGGATCAGCTTCTCCTCGAACCCCTTTTCTTTCAGTAAGTTAAGCAGGCGGTCCCAGCTGTCCTCGGCGAAACCTATGTGGAACCGGCGGATCGTCTCCTCGTCGATCTCTCTCGAAGCGAGATACTCGCGTGCGGCATTCGACTGCGGATTGTCGGCACGGAGATTCTCCTCCCAGAGCTCCATCGCGATCCTGTTCAGCTCGACGACCTTCGCGGCGAGTTTCTTCTCGGCGTCGCGTTTCTCTTTTTGCTTCGCGAAATTGCCGTCGTCGATCAGTTCCGGGAGCGGCACGCCGGAGATCTCGGCGACCTTCCGGACGGCTTCGGGAAACGAAAGGCCCTCTATCTCCATAAGGAAGTTATAGACGGTCCCGGACTTCTCGCAGCCGAAGCAATGGTAGAAGCCTTTTGAAGGATTTACCGAAAATGAGGGGGTCTTTTCCTGATGGAACGGGCAGCAGGCCATCCAGCTGGAGCCTTTCTTCTTGAGCTGTACGTGGGTGCCGATTATGCCGACTATGTCCGCGCGGGTCTTGAGGTCGTCGATGAAATAGTCGGGGATGCGCACGCTTTCAAGTCAAAAGTGGAAAGTAAAAAGTAAAAGGTGAAGGAAGGATTGTAAATCGGAGGGGCGTGAATCGTAAATCGAAGAGCATCGATCAATGCCCATTGATCATTGACCAATGAGCCTTGTGCAATGAAATCAGTACCGGGAACGGTAGTGACCGGCCCAGACATTGGTCACTGATCATTGGCCAATGACCAATGTCTTTTCGTGTAATCCGTGAAATTCGTGGCCAACTCTCACCGCAGAGGCGCGGAGATTCTAATCCGCCTTCTTCGGCACGATCCAGTATTCGACGTAGGGGATTTTGCTCTTAACGAAGAAGAACCTCAGCCGGGCGGGGTCGATCCCCGACAAAGCCGACAATAACTCTCCTTTCTTCTCTTGAAATGCCTTCTGATTCTCGTCCGCGATCACGAGATTTCCTGTCGCAAGCGGGTTTGCGTTGAGCATCTCCTGAAAATGAATGTTCGTTCCTCCCCAGTTGCAGGGACCACTATAGTCGTTGGTTAAAAATTTGAACGGTTTTGTGCCGTCGGGAAGTTCAAGCGAGAAATGGGGAGTGTCCGACGCTTCTTCGGGCAGGGAAGCGCCTTTTGGGACGATCCAGTACGAAGTTTCAGTGCGTTCCGCGTCCTCAATCCGAATGACTTTCAGGTCGGACAAATCGATGTCCAGCTTGTCGTCATCCTTGTGAAACTCGATCTCTCCATAGAGCAATGACTCGATACTAAGCGGATACCTGAAATTGTCCTTTGGAGAACGAATGATCACGAGCCCGGTGGATTCTTCATTATTCTGGATGTAGGTGAAGAACAAATCGATCCTCGCCATGCCGTCGCCACAGGCAATCGGCCCAAACTCATCTACCAGGAACGCCTCGGTTTTCTCCTGCGCCAGTATTGGGTTCGCCACGAGCAATAGGCCAAGTATCAGCGCTGTAATTGTTTTCCTCATCCGAACATTCCGTGAAATCCGCGGCTAATTCTCAACGAACAGCGTGGCCAATTTCGTTTCGTGAAATTCGTGAAATTCGTGGCCAACTCTCACCGCAGAGGCGCGAAGATTCTAATCCGCCTTCTTCGGCACGATCCAGACCTTGTGCCTTCTGTTATCCGTGCAATCCGTGAAATCCGTGGCTGAATCCTTCGCGAAAAGGGCCAAGATGAAGCTTGAACTCTGACGCGTTCGCCACGCGCCCAAAATTCTCTGCGCCTCAGCGATTCCGCGGTTGATCTTCGACAGGCTGAAGCCTATCGTACCACGCAAGCCGAAGCTTGAACTCTGACGCGTTCGCCACGCGCCTAAAGTTCTCTGTGCCTCAGCGCCTCGGCGGTTCACACCCCGACAAGCTGAAGCTCGTCGGACAGCGACAGGCTGAAGCCTATCGTACCTCGGGCGGGGACAAGCCCCGCCCCTACAGAGAATCTACTTCCTAAGCTCCACCACCGTTGCGCCGTTGCCGCCCTCGTTCTGAGGCGCGAAGCCGAAGCTTTCCACGTGCGGATGGCCCTTCAGGATCTGGTGGACAGCATTCTTCAACGCTCCCGTTCCGAAGCCGTGGATGATCCTCACCTTGTCCAGACGAGCCATGTACGATTCGTCGAGGAACCGGTCGACGTCCACTTCGGCGTCGAGCGTCGTTCTCCCGATCAGGTTAAGCTCGCGGGCGACCTCTCTCGATGCGGTTTCGTCCACTGCCGCCCCTGCTCCTTTGTCGCGCGGCGCCTTGAATGACTTTTCAGCCGCCACCGCCTGAAGGTCCGCGAGTTCCTGGCGCATACGCATCGACCCGACCGAAACTTCCGCTTCGTCGCCTATGATCTTCTCGACCTTTCCGACCGTGCCGAACCGCTTCAGAAGCACGCTCGAGCCTTCCTCGATCGGCTTCTCGATCTCCTCGACTTCCGGACTCTCCGTTCCCGATGAAGGCTCGCGACCCGAAACCGCCGCGGCCTTTCGTTTCAGTTCCGAAGACCGTGCGGCGATCTCCTTCTCCGCCTTCTTCTTCGTCTGCTTTTCCTTGATCGACTTCAGGAATTCCTTCGAGCGCTTCTCGAAATCGCGCACGACCTCGGAAACCTTCTGGTCGAACTCCTTGCGCCTCTGCTGTTCCTTCTGGTGGAACTCGACGTCGAGGCCCGCGTATCTTTCGGCGACCGCCTCGCGCTCTTCCTCGAGCGCCTTTCGAAGGTCTTCCGCCTGCTTTGTCTCCACCTGAAGCTTGTGGAGATAGCTTTCCGCTTCGCGCGACGCCTCTTTAAGGCTCTCGCGAGCCCGTTCGACGATCTCGTCGCGGATCCCGAAGCGCCTCGCCATCTCGAGCCCCGAAGAAGCGCCCGCGATCCCCGTCAGCAGCCTGTATGTAGGCTCCAGGGTCTTTTCGTCGAACTCGACCGAGGCGTTGATTATCGCCTCGTCGTTCGCCGCGTATATCTTCAGGCCCTTGTAATGTGTCGAGGCGATCACGTGAGCGCCGTGCCTTCTGAAATGATCGACGATAGCGACTCCGAGCGCCGATCCTTCCTCGGGATCGGTGCCGGTCCCGACCTCGTCGAGCAGAACAAGCGCCGGCCACTCGGCATTCTCGATCATCTCGGCGATGTTGGAGATGTGCGAAGAAAATGTAGAAAGATTCGCGGCTATCGACTGCCGGTCGCCTATGTCCGCCGCGATCGACGAATAGAAGGGAACCGACGCCGAATCAGCGGGGACCGGAAGCCCCGAAAGCGCCATCATCGCAAGCAGTCCGGCGGTCTTCAGAACGACGGTCTTTCCACCCGCGTTCGCGCCGGAGATGATCATCACGGCGTTCTCGCCGGACAAAGACACGCAGACAGGAACGACTTCGCGATCCGAATCGCGGAGGCTCTCCTCAAGAAGAGGGTGGCGGGCGTCCTTAAGGGTCAGATCGCCCTCGTCGCTGATTGAAGGCACTACCGCGTCGAAACGCTTCGCGAAATCGGCCTTGGCGTTGAGCGAGTCGAGCTCGGCGACGGCTTCAACGGCAAGTTGGATCAACGTCAAACGCTCGCGGAGGGCTTCGGCGAGCTCGAACAAGATGCGCAGTATTTCCTGCTCTTCGCGCGCTTTCAGCGACTGCAGTTCGTTATTCGCCTCGATCGCCTCGAGCGGCTCGACGAAGACCGTGGCTCCGGACGAAGAAGAACCGTGCGCGACGCCGCTTATCTTGCCCTTGAAATCGGCCTTGACGGGAATCACGAACCGGTCGTTGCGAACCGTTACGATGTCGTCCTGGACCGCTTCCTCGCGGCTCCGCATAAGGCTTTCGAGCGTGCTGGTGAGGCTGGCGCGCTTCGCGGTGATCTCGCGTCGGATCCTCTGAAGTTCGGGCGACGCCGCGTCGTCGATCTCGCCGTTCGGCAGGATCTTCTTCGTGATGTCCGAGGCTACGGAAGAAAGACCCGGATTGATCTGAAGCGCGGCCGACCAAAGCTCGGGAGCTTCTTCCTGGTGTTCGCCGATAATGGAACGCACTTCGACGGCCTGTCTCATCAGCGCGGCGATGTCACGGAGCTGCATCGGCTCGAGAAGAGTGTCCTCGATGCGAAGGCGCTTCAGGAAATCGGATATGTCCTTGATCCCGGAAAACCGCCACCGGACGTCGTCGGAGCGCAGTCCGATCGCCTCGCGAAGAAGATCGAGCTCGCGATCGAGTTCGTGCCTGCTTTCGCGCGGAGCGAGGTTCAGGATCCGTCCGCGGCCCATAGGCGTCTGCGCGCCGGTTGCCACTAGATCGAGAAGCTTCTCGAGTTGTAGGGATTCGGTGTCAAACATTTGACTGTGAGCAGTAAGCAGTGAGCGGTGAGCAGGTAAGAAGGTCAGGGATCAGGGATCAGGAATCAGGAATCTGCTGTGCAAACGTCTTTCGTCCTCTGCCTGTTTCGAGAAATCCTTCCTCAGTACTCAGCACTCAGTACTAATCACTCCTGTATTTCCACCCCTTTCCAGAACGCGATCCGGCCGCGAATGCTCTCGGCTTCCGGCAGCGGGTTGGGGTAGTACCACGCCGCGTCCGGATTTGTCTCGCCATCGACATCCAGGGTGTAGTAGCTCGCCGTACCCTTCCAGCCGCAGACCGTGTTCGTGTCGCTCGGCTTGAAGTATTCCTCCTTAATCGAATCGGCGGGAAAATAGTGATTGTTCTCGACGACCACCGTGTCGTCGCTCTCGGCGATAGTTTTTCCGTTCCAGATTGCCTTCATTTCAGTAATCGGTTAGCGGTGAGCTGTGAGCAGCAAGCAGGTGTCAGGGATCAGAAATCACGTACCATCTGCGCCCAAAACTTGTATTCTGTCTTGATATCGAATTACTTTTCCTCAGTCCTCAGTCCTCAGTCCTCAGTCCTCAGTCCTCAGTCCTCAGTCCTCAGTCCTCATCACTTATTACTCATCTCCCTTTCCTCGCTGAGGAAGCGCGCCCTCATCGCCGGCGTCGGGATCATGCACTGGTCCTTCTTGCCGAACAGCTTGTACCGGTGCTTCGCGAACTGCCTGTAAAAGAAATCCCGGATAGGGGCGGGAATGTATATGAACGCGTACAGAAGCGGCCAGTTCCCGTCCAGCTTACGCGCGATCAGGAGCGCGGCCGTCGAATAGACGAACACCTCGTCGTCCTCGATAAGGACTATCGAATCCACATTCTCTCGGTCGAACTTCTTGTCGGCCAGCAGATCTGCGGCGATATCCGACTGCAGAGGCGCGAACCTGAAATAGCCTTCGCGGTCCCTCCGGATGATGAAATTGACCGACGAATTACAGAAATTGCAGACGCCGTCGAACAGCACCGTAGCTCCCATACCGCTATGTTAGCCCTTACCTGAAAGACCGTAAACCTGCCGCGACGCGCCCGGGCTTCCCATCGGGAAACATTTTGCTCTATACTTCGTAGAAATTTCAGTTCGAAACCCCAGACTTATCCGCGAAAAAGATATGAACAGAGTAATCTCGCGAGCGATGCTCGCCGTTCTGTGCGTTTTGACGTTCGCCTTGGCGGTGTCCGCGCAGGTAGGGTCGTATGCCATCACGAACGTGAAGATCGTGACGGTTTCCGGTTCCGTGATCGAGAAGGGAACGGTCGTGATCCGCAACGGGCTGATCGAATCGGTGGGAGCCGGAGTCAAAGTGCCGGCCGACGCGAAGGTCCTGGACGGAGAAGGAATGACAGTCTATCCGGGACTGATCGATGCCAGGTCGTCCCTGGGGATTCCCCAGGCTCCGCCGAGGCCTCAAGGCGGGCCCTCCGCGCAGAACCAGCAGAGTGAATCGATCTCGAAGTATCCCGAAGGGCTTCGGCCTGAAGTGACTGCAGCTTCAAAGCTGAAGGCGGGTGATGCGCAGTTCGCGAGCCAGAGGAACGCCGGCTTCACGACGGTGCTGACGATCGAAGACGACGGCATCTTCAACGGCCAGTCGGCGCTGATCAACCTCTCCGGCGAGACCGCCGCGGAGCTGATCGTCAATCCTTCGTGGGCCCAGCACGTGTCATTCAGGACGCTCCGGGGCGGAGATTTCCCGACATCGCTGATGGGGACGTTCGCGGCCTTGAGGCAGATGTTCCTCGACGCAAGGCGCCACGCGAAGATCCTGGATTTGTACGAGAAAGATCCGAGGGGTATAAAGCGGCCCGACCGGGACATTTCTCTCGAGGCGCTGATCCCTCTTTTGAAAGGCGAACAGCCCGTCGTGTTCACTGCGAACACCGAACGTGAGATCGTGCGCGCGCTGGATCTGGCGAAAGAGTTCGGGCTGAAGGCATATATTTCCGGAGGCCAAGAGTCCTGGAAACTCGCTGCACGCCTCAAGGAGCAGAACGTCCCGGTACTCCTTTCACTTGATTTTCCGAAACGTACGCTTTCCGAACACAAGGAAGCCGAGCCGGAACCGCTCGACACACTGCGGCTCCGCGCCGAGGTTCCGAAGAATCCCGCGCGTCTGAAGCAGGCGGGTGTGAAGTTCGCGTTTCACACGGGCGAGCTGAAGAATATGCGCGAGTTCTTCGCCAACGCGCGGGAGGCGGTCGCGAACGGGCTTTCGGAAGCCGACGCTGTCCGCGCGATGACGCTTTCGGCGGCGGAGATCTTCGGCGTCGACAAGCAGACGGGTTCGATCGAGGCCGGTAAGATCGCGAACCTTGTCGTGGTAAAAGGCGACATTCTAGATGAGAAATCGTCCGTGTCCCACGTCTTCGTAGACGGAAAGGAGTTCGAACAGCCGAAGAGACCCGAGCGTCCGGCGGGCAATACAGCAGGAAACACGTCTGGAGCGCCGGCGAACGTCGCAGGGACGTGGAACCTTACGATCGAGCCTCCGGGGCAGACGATCGGGGCGACGCTCGTCGTCACCCAGCAGGGAGGGATGATCACGGGATCGCTTTCTTCGCCGCTGTTCCCGTCGACGCCGCTCCGCGACGGCAGGGTGACCGCCAACGGCTTCGGCTTCACGGTCACGGTCGATGTCGGAGGAACGACGCTCGATGTCGTGTTCGACGGCCGAGTGACCGGGAACGAGGTCGAAGGCACGGTCGATACTCCGCAGGGCCCCGCCGTTTTTAGGGGAACCCGGACTCCGCGCTAGCCGTGCGGCATAACACCTTTCAAAGGGCTCGCAATTTATCGAGGTAGGAAATGAAAAGAAACTGGAAATCGTTAATTACCGGAATCTCGCTCGCGCTGATGCTCGCCGCAGGCGTGTTTGCGCAGAACGGGACCGACGTTCTCATACGAAACGCGACGGTCTTGACCGCCGCGAAGGGCACGCTTGAGAACACGGACATCCTGATCACCAACGGGAAGATCGCCAGGATCGGCAAGAACCTGAGGGCGCCGAACGCGAAGGTGATCGACGCGACGGGAAAGTTCGTCACGCCCGGTATCATCGACTGCCACTCGCACGCGATGCTCGATTCGATCAACGAGGGCTCGTACGCGGTGACGTCGATGGTCAGGACCGATGACGTGCTCGATACGACCGACATCACGATCTACCGAGCTCTCGCCGGAGGCGTGACAGCGGCGAATCTGCTTCACGGTTCTGCCAACCCGATCGGGGGCCTGAACACGGTCGTGAAGTTCAAATACGGGCGGTCTGTGGACGAGTTCCGTTTTCCGGGAGCGCCTCCGGGGATCAAGTTCGCGTTGGGCGAAAACGTGAAGCGGGCCAACTCCAGCGGACTGCCCGGCCAGACGCGCCGCTATCCCGCAACGAGGATGGGCACGATGGAGGTGATCCGCGACGCGTTCCTGAGAGCGAAGGACTACAAAAAGAAATGGGACGATTTCAAGGCCGGCAAGACCAAAATCGAACCTCGCCGCGATCTTGAGCTCGAACCGCTTGTCGAGGTGCTCGAAGGCAAGAGGCTCGTCCACGCGCACGGTTATCGTTCGGACGAGCACCTGAACCTTCTGCTCATTGCTGACGAGTTCGGTTTCAAGGTGGCCACGCTTCAGCACGGGCTGGAGGCTTACAAGATCGCACCGGAGATCGCCCAGCGCGGTACGGGCGTTTCGATCTTCGTGGACTACTGGGGCTACAAACTCGAAGCGTACGACACGATCCCCTACAATGCGTACATACTCTGGAAGAACGGCGTGGTCGTTTCGCTGAACTCGGACTCCGGAGAGCGAATCCGCAGGCTCAATCTCGACGCGGCCAAAACGATGAAATACGGCGGTGTTCCTGAAGAGGAAGCCCTGAAGATGGTGACGCTCAATCCGGCGAAACAGCTTGGAGTGGACAAACGCACCGGCTCGATCGAGGTCGGCAAGGACGCGGACATAGTCGTCTGGAGCGGCCATCCTTTCAGCCCGTACTCGCACGCCGAAACGACGATGATCGACGGCGAGGTGTTCTTCGATCGCAAACTGGACCTCGCCAAGAGGGATCAGCTGAAGGCCGAAAGAGAGCGGCTCGAGAAGATCGAGGCGAATCTGCCTCCGAGCAAGCGCGGAAAGAAGGACGCTAAGGAAGACGACAAGGAAGAGAAACCGGAAGCGACACCGGTTCCGACGAAGGGAGGGAACCGGAGATGAAGAATTCAGAAGTCATCGTAGGGGCAGGGCTTGTACCTGCCCGGCGTGCCGAGTGGCGCGGGGAGGCGACCCTGAACGCGGGCGGATACCACATTCCAGGTTTCAAGTTTGAAATGAAGAGAACACTTTTCGCATTTGCAGCATTGCTATTCGTCGTTCTTGCGGGTCCGTCCGCTGCCCAGAACGGGCCGGCGGACCAGAACCTTACGGGCCGCCCGGGGACGTTCGCGATCACCGGAGCGAAGATCGTGACCGTTTCGGGCGCCGAGATCCCGAACGGGACGATCCTCATCCGCGACGGGAAGATCGCAGCGGTCGGGGCCAACGTCTCGATCCCGGGAGGTGCCCAGAAGATCGACGGCAAAGGCCTGAGCGTTTATCCGGGAATGATCGACGCCGGCACGAATATGGGACTCCTCGAGATCGGCAACGGGGCGAGGGGCACGGTGGATGTATCCGAAGTCGGCGACATTAATCCGAATGCGAAGGCTTTCCTCGGTATCAACCCGCACAGTTCGCACGTGAACGTGACGAGGGTGAACGGGATCACGACCGTGCTTTCGCTGCCTGTCGGTGGCCTGATCGCGGGCCAGTCGGCGATCATCAATCTCAACGGCTCGACGCAAGCCGAAATGGCCGACGTGCCTGTCTACAGCCTGGTGATCAACTTTCCGACCATCAGTACTTTCGCAGGCTTTAATCCTTTCACGGGGCCGCGAACGATCAACTTCGATCAGGCGGTGAAACGAAGGGACGACCGCGTGAAGGAGATCAAGGACGTATTCGAGGCGGCCAAACAGTACGCGAACGCGGTCGAGGCGTACGCGAAGGACAGTTCGCTTCCGTCACCTGCCGCTGATCTTAAGATGGAGGCTATGATCCCATACGTTCGGGGCGAGAAGCCGATCGATTTCTTCGCGCAAAGGTCGCGTGTCATGCGGGCCGTCCTGAAGTTCATCGAGAAGATGAAGGTCAAGGGGATCATCTACGGCGGCGCGGAAGCGGGGGAGGTGGCAGAAGATCT
>JAGFIQ010000055.1 GCA_024103495.1 Aridibacter famidurans | reverse complement strand
TAGACCCCGTATTATCCAGTAGAATCGCGCAATGCCTGTCCTTTTCCTGCGCGCTTGCAGCAACGGTGAAGCAGAAAAACACCGATGCCGCAATAATGGAGGGCAGGACGTACCTAAATGTCGATATCGAATGCATATTCCTCTTCATTGTCGTTGAATATAGTTTTTGTAGGATCCACTAACAAACCATGCGTGTGCCGAACTCGGGACCGTCTTCTTATTTGCTTGTTTCCTTCATAGCTATGCGCCGCGCGAATCGCTGAGCCAAATCGGCCGATGCTGTCGCAGACGGTTCGCGACAAACACAATCTTATCTTAAATCCAATAGAGCAGAGCTGTGCGATGCATTAGGAGGACGAAGCCCGGCTGCTGCAGCGCGAAGCGCTGCTCTAAACGGATGTACGATAAGCTTCAGCTTGTCGCGGGCCGCGTGCGGCCCGAACAGCGGGCGGTACCCCGCGCGTGCGCGCGGCGCAAACTAAAGTTCGCGGTACCTCGTGCAGCCCGGAAGGCTGCTCTAAACGGATCGTTGGACAATCGTCCAATCTACGTAACTAACCACTTTCAATTGTCAATTCTCAATCCGCGCCCCGCCATCCCCGATTCCCGATTTACTATCCCGCCGTTAGAAACTACAATCTTTCCAGCAAATGGAGATCGAGATAACCATCGCCGTGGTCCTGCTGCTGGCCCTCACGCTTCTGGCCTCCGTGGACATGTCCTTCTCTCAGCTGAGCGATGTCAGCCTGCGAAGGCTCTTCTCTGAAACCGAAGAAAAGAAGCAGTCGAATTCGGTCGCGTTTCTCAAGGAAGTATCGGAGAACCGTCCCCGCTTCAGGTTCGCGCTCTCATCCGCGATCCAGATCCTGCTGATCGTCTTTTCGGTAATCGTCGTTCTGATCGTCTACCGCTTCTACCAGACCCCTCGCGAGATGCTGATCTATTCGCTTCTGATCGGCCTTGCGCTGAGCGTGCTTTTCCGTCAGATCATCCCTCGGTTCCTTACGCTCAACAATCCCGAAAAGAAACTGCTGCTTCTGCTTCCCGTGATCAAACCGCTGTATTTCCTACTTCCGTTCATCGCCGATCCGCTCGAACCTTCGTTTCGGGGCCGAGAGAGAACCGAGGATCTCGACCACGATCTCGAGGCGAACGACGAGGACGAGGATGAGAATATCCAGGCACTTATCGATGTCGGCAAGGCTGAAGGGATAATCGAGGAAGAAGAACGGCAGATGATCGAGACTATGATCGAGTTTTCGGACACACGTGTCGAGGAAGTGATGACGCCCCGAACCGAGATCGTCGCGCTCCCTATAGAATCCACGGTCCGCGAGGCTCGCGATCAGATCATCGAGGAAAAGTACTCCCGGCTGCCGGTATTCCGCGACAACATCGACAACATCGAAGGCGTGATCTACGTTCGCGACATCCTCAACGCCTGGGCGGAGAACAAAGAGACCCAGCCGATCGAACCGCTTCTGAGGCCGGCCTACTTTGTCCCCGAGACCAAGTCCGTTTCCGAACTTCTGAAGTCGATGCAGCTGAACCACGTCCAGATCTCGATCGTCATCGACGAATACGGCGGCGTCGCAGGGCTGGTCACGGTCGAGGACATCCTTGAGGAGATCGTCGGCGAGATCGAAGACGAGGACAGCGCGGAAGAGGTCATCGAGATCACCGAGGGTGAAGACGGCACGTTCGACGTCGTCGGATCGACCGAGATCGGCAAGATCGAACGGCTGTTCGATATGGAGATCGAGGACGACGATTTCACGACGATCGCCGGCCTTGTCACGAGCGAGGCCGGGTATGTTCCTAAGAAGGGCGAGACACTGAGATTTCGGGGCCTCGATCTCGAGATCCTCAAGGCCGACGCGAAGCGTATTCAGCTTGTGCGGCTCAGAAGATCTGCTGAGGATCTCGGCGGCGTCAGTGAATCCGTTGACGCGTGAGTCTCTTTCCTGCATTCGCCTTGTACCCTTCCAAGAATCGAAGTACCATTCTCTAAAGATCGAAACAAGGACGCTGACGCCGCCCGACAAGAGCACGATACTAACGGATCGAAGTAATCTCGGCAGTTGTGTCCGCTTTCCCCCTCAATTTCCGTCTTTGGGCGTGGGCGGTTTTCGCCCCAGAAACGGCGGTCAACCGGATCGAACGGTCGCCGCCAAAAGATAGAAGGAGTGAAATTATGACATTAAGACTTGGAGATACGGCGCCGGATTTCACGGCGCAAACGACAGAAGGACCGATCAGCTTCCACGAGTGGCTCGGAGACAGCTGGGGCGTCCTCTTTTCGCACCCGAAAGACTTCACGCCCGTTTGCACTACCGAGCTCGGCTACACGGCGAAGCTGAAGCCCGAGTTCGATAAGCGCAACGTCAAGGTGGTCGGCCTTAGCGTGGACCCGCTCGATTCGCATCACGAATGGGCGAAAGACGTCGCGGAGACTCAGGGAACGGCGATCAACTTCCCTGTCATTGCGGACGAGGACCGAAAGGTATCGGACCTTTACGACATGATCCACCCGAACGCCGACGATACGTTCACGGTCCGTTCGGTGTTCGTCATCGGCCCCGACAAGAAGATCAAACTGATGATCACGTATCCGGCGAGTACCGGCAGGGATTTCAACGAGATCCTCCGCGTTATCGACTCGCTCCAGCTGACGGCGAACTTCAGCGTGGCAACACCGGTGAACTGGCGGGACGGAGACGATTGCATCATCGTTCCGGCGCTGTCCGACGAAGAGGCGGAGGCAAAGTTCCCCGCGGGATTCCGCAAGGTGAAGCCTTACCTGAGGATCACGCCTCAGCCGAACAAGACGGAAGAAACCGACTCGGCTTCGGCATAGCGTCGTTTTCACTTGAAAGCGGGAGGCCGTCGGTAAGGGCGGCCTCTTTCTGTTTTGGTGCCTCGCGCGCCGCTACGAAATGAAAACCGATAAGACGGCGAACAAGAGCGGAAGGAGCACGTGTCCCTCCTGCGACGGAGAATTCAAATGCGGCTTCGGCGGCGTCTTCTGCTGGTGCGCGCTGGTCCGCGTCAGCCGCGAAACGCGCGAGGAGATAGCCGGCGAATTCTCTGGGTGTCTCTGCAAGGACTGCCTGGTCGCTTTCTCGAAAGGCAAAGAACTGCCGGAATCCTCAACCTGGAATGACAGCTAGCAAGATAATCGTCCTGCCCGATCATCTCTCGAACCAGATCGCCGCCGGCGAGGTCGTCGAAAGACCCGCGTCCGTTGTGAAGGAACTCGTCGAGAATGCGATTGACGCAGGCGCGGCACGGATCGTGATCGAGATCGAGCTCGGAGGACGCCGCCTGATGCAGGTCGCGGACGACGGCGAGGGGATGATCCGCGAGGACGCGCTGCTCGCCTTCGAACGGCACGCGACATCGAAGATCAAGACCGAAGAGGATCTCGGGCGGATACGCACTCTCGGATTCAGGGGCGAGGCTCTAGCCTCGATCGCTTCCGTAGCAAAGGTCGAAATGATAACGAAGGTCCACGACGGGCCTGCCGGCACTCGCGTTCTGATAGAGGGCGGAACGCTCTCGGACGTCCGGGAGGCGGCGCGGCCGACCGGAACGACCGTCGCGGTCCGGGACCTTTTCTTCAACACGCCGGCCCGACGAAAGTTCATGCGGTCGCAGGCCACCGAGAATTTTCATATCACCAGCATCGTGACGCATTACGCGCTCGCGAATCCCGCCGTGGCGTTTTCGCTGAAGAGCAACGGTCGCGAATTGATCCGCGCGGTCCCCGCCAAGAACCTGAAGGAAAGGGCCTTTCAGATATTCGGCCCTAGGATGATCGAGAGCCTCCTACCGGTCGAGGGCGGGCGTGAATTTGTCGCAAATGTCAGCGGATTCGTCTCCGCGCCCCGTGAGCGACGTACGACACGCGATGCGCAGTACTTTTTCATCAACGGCCGCTTCGTGAAGGACAGGCTTATCTCCGCGGGCCTGCAAGAGGGCTACCGCTCGGTGCTTCCCCACGGCGTGTATCCTGTGGCGCTTCTTTTTCTGGACATACCGCTCGAGGAGATCGATGTGAACGTGCATCCGGCGAAAACGGAAGTGCGATTCCGAAGGGCGCTGGCCGTGCGTGACGTGATCACTGAAGCCGTGAAAGCCGCGCTTGCAGACGCCGGAATAGGCGCGGCGGCGCGATCTGTGGGAGTCTCCGGATCAGAGGAGACCTTCACTTCGCCCGATCCTGTACCTCCCAAAGAAGCCGCAAGAGAACGTACTTCGGTCGAACCGGATATACCTCAGGACAAGATGGATTTCCGAATACCCGCCGACGCCGGCGATTTCGAGAGGATCGCTGAAGAGCGTGCCGGATCATCGCCTGCGGCACCGGCCGCAAGAGGATTTGAAGATGAGTCTGAGACGGAGTCACCGGCAGGAATTCCGGTCTTCGATTCGGCCGAATCCTTGCCGAGGGCCCTGGAAGTCGAAGACCTGGATTCGGCGGCGATACGGCCCATGGGCCAGCTTCACGACAGTTTCATAATCGCGCAGGACGATCAGGGATTGCTCCTGATCGACCAGCACGTCGCGCACGAGCGGATCCTTTTCGACAAGTTCCGAAGCCGTGAGGACGAGAGGCCGGTTGAATCCCAGCACCTTCTCGTGCCGGAGACGATCGACCTCACGCCCGCCCAGTCGGAAATCTTTCCGGAAGTTAAGGAAGACCTTGAGAATGCGGGTTTCGGAGTAAGGGAACTGTCCGGCAGGACCGTTGCGGTTCAGAGCGTTCCGAACGGTCTTCCGCCGATGGATATCGCAAACCTTCTTGCCGAGCTGCTCGATTCGGCCGACAGGTCGAAGCGGAAGGGCGTCCGGGCGGCCTTCCGCGACGAGATCGCGGCCTCGCTCGCCTGCAAGGCGGCAGTGAAGATAAACATGAAGCTTTCTGAAGAGAAGATGGCCTGGATGGTGGACAAACTGTTTACTACATCATCGCCCACTACCTGCCCGCACGGACGGCCCGTGATCCTTCGGCTGACAATGAAGGACATCGAGCGAAGATTTCACCGAACCTGAACAAGGATCAGTGATCATCTTCCAATGCACATCGATCAATGATCTTAGATCAATGCGTGTCGGTTACATGAGGCGATTCTCAAGCGTCTGCCGGCGTAACCCCGTGTACATCGTGCATTCCTGATTCTCCCTGATTCCCTTGATCGATGAGCATTGGTCATTGGACAATGAACATTGTGCACTGATCCGTCTACTCGATCACGACCAAAACATCGCCGGCGTTCACGGTGTCACCTTCCGCCTTCGCCACTCTCTTGACGGTCCCGTCCTTTGGCGACCGCATCTCGTTCTGCATCTTCATCGCTTCGACCACGATCACGCCGTCGCCGGCCGATACCTCATCCCCTTCGGCGACGATTATCCGGACCACCTTGCCCGGCATCTGGGTGCGGATCTCCGCCACGCCGTCTGCTTCGGCCCCGGCCGCCGATCTCGAGCTCAGCTTTCTGGGATCCGAAACGATCGCGGCTTGCGATCCGGTTGCGCCCGAAACCGAGCATTCTCCCTTGCTCCCCGGCAGCACGGTGAACTCACGGATGGTCGTTCCGTGTTTAAGAAGATACACGCCCGGCTCCGGTCTCGATTCGACAAGCTCGTAGCTTCTTCCGTCAACCTCGGCAAGCAGCTTGTCCTCTTCGCGGGTGACGGACACCTCGCGTTTCTCGCCTCCGATCTCAACAATCAGTTTCATAGTCTCTCAGAAAGTAAGTATCGTATGCTCGTCACCCCGCGTGTCTGCGGATTCGATCAGCCAGTCGATCAAACGATCGCCGTATTGAGCATAGAAGTAAAGAAAATTTACGGTCCGTTCCTGCAGCGCTCCTGCGGGCAGCACGGTGCCGAACAGGTACGCGAGCCGCCTTGCCGCGACTTCGTCTTTGAAAGACTCGGCCTTTAGAAACTTGTTGTGAAGCGTTTCGATGTGCCAGAGGATCTTTTTCCTGCGTTTTGAGAGGCTCTCCGCGAGCGTTGGCTCGCTATTTTCGAGCTTTTCGCGCAAGTCCGCGATCAACGACTCGAATTTCGAACGTGTCGTCTGAAAAGCGCGGGCGGTCTCCGGGTCCAGATACTCCGCGATGACGCCCGCGGTCACCTCTTCCCTTCCCTTTAAGACGTCTTCGAAACCCAGCGAGTAACTGAGCATCGTCCGGCGGTTCTTTGGGTCGAGTATCGTGAAGGAGGCTCGGTGGCGGATGGGGACCGAAGGCCTCTTGAGGATCTCGTAAACGACGGAGTTCTGAGCGAAATAAGCGACCTCGGCGCTTCCACCAAAGTAACAGACGTTCGGAAAAACGAAATCCTGGACAACGGGCCTCATTATCGCATTTGGGCTCAGGATCGTTGGGTCCTTCGAGAACCTATCGCGCAGATCCGAAAGCTGGACCTGCTCGTTCGTGTCCTCTCTGCGAACAGCATCGCCGCCTTGGAGCCTGAGCGGAACGCGCCTTCCATTCTCGTCGATCAGAAAGAAAGGAAAAAAATCATCTCCTACACGGACCTGCGAGTGGTAGCCGCCTTGCTGGAGTTCAGAGTCCCTTCGGCGAAGCGCTTCCCCGATCTCTTCGGATCGCTCTACGGCCGCAGTCACGAGCGGCGCGGCGAGTTTCCTGAACTCGGGGTCCATCGGAGACACGAAGACCAGCCCCTTCGCACCGAAAAGCTGAGTCAGAAGCTTTCCGAACGCCGAAGAGAATGTTTCGCCTTCTTTGTAACAACGTGCGAGAAGTTCGCCCGCCCGCTCCGAGGACAAGAGATCCGACACTTCTTTGACTTGACGATCGATGGAGCCGCCGAATCTCACCTCGCCGACCGGAAGCCCTTCCGAATCGTCGCCGGCCCAGTACCTTATACCCGGCATTTCCCCATCGACGTCCGGAAACGAAGTCGTGCTCACTTCCTCGAGATCGTGATCCTCGGAAGCGATCCAGAAGACCGGAACAGCGTCGATTCCTTCTTTGGTGAGCTCGTCCGCGAAGCGGATCGCGGTTACCGCTTTGTAGATCGTGTAGGCCGGACCGGAGAAAAGTCCCGCCTGTTGGCCGGTCATAACCGCGACGCATCTGTCGGAACGAAGACGCTCGATGCCGGCGAGCGTCGCCTCACCGCATTCCAGCCCCCGGTTGAATGACTCCAGCATCGCGCAGAGATAGGACCGGTCGACCGTGTAATCTGCGAGCACGTCTTCGGCGACGTCGGCAATTTCGCGGTCGATGGCGGGATAGAAGCTCGAGACTTTATCTGGCTCGCGGAGAAAATCGAGGAAGAGCGCGGACTGGCCGGGAACCTTGTGAAGATCTAGTCGAGTGATCTCGAATGGCCGCAATTCAGCGGCTGATCCCGGGCGGTCGTTCATCCGGATATTATAAGTGCCTGCCCGAGCCTCGTTCAAACACAGAGAAGGCGGCCTTCCAGGCCGCCTTCCGATCAGTTCCAAATTCGAACAGCGTCACTTCTGATTCGAAGTAGCAGGCTTCTTGAGAGCGTCCGGATTCGAATCGGAGAACTCGCTGTTGGAAGCCGTCGCCGCTTTCCTTCGCGCCGCGCCTCCGGTCCTTTCGAACTGGTAGATGCCCGACGAGTGCGTGCCCGCGAGAAGCTGGTTCGGATTAGAGGGGTTGAAGACCAGGCTCCATATGCGATGGCTCGCGAGATCTTCCTCGTGACCGTCGATCCTGCGCCAGGTCCATCCGGCGTCCTGCGAAAAATAGATCCCGCCGTCCTGCTCCAAAGCGCTTGCGGCGTACACTTCGTCAGTGTTGTCCGGATCGATCAGGATCGAGGTGTAGTTCCCGAGCGGAAGATTTCCTCCTCGCTTGACCCAGGTCTTGCCGAAATCCCTCGAAAGATAGATCGTGT
>JAGFIQ010000051.1 GCA_024103495.1 Aridibacter famidurans | reverse complement strand
GAAAGGCGACGGCCCTGCGAGGATGCGCCGGATCGAGACTCGCTGGATTCCCGAGCAGGAATCCCCGAACGCATGGTTCATCGTTGCTTCTGTACTCTTCTTCCTGGCGGCGTTCGGGATCTTCCTTCTGTCAATGTATCTGAGGTAAAGGAAAAACGGCGAGCGGTTGGTTCCACACGCCGTTAACTCAATACCTTGCCGGGCCGGTTCTAGCGGTTTGCAGGCCGCAATTCGGGTCCCGGTGTGTCCTTCCGGTTGACCACGAGCCCCGTCCGCGTGATCGCGATCCTCTTCTGATCGTTCGGACCGTCTTTCACTACCACCCTTATGTTCCGGTAAGTCCCGTCCGGCTTCGTGTTATCGGGAAGGTACCCGATCGAATACTGGGTTCTCAACTCGTTCGCTATGTCCCGCGCAATGCCGTTGAGTTCCGAAAGGTCGTTGGGGAAATACGATTTTCCGCCGGTCTCTTCGGCTAGTTTCTCGAGAAAATTCCTCGCTTGTTTTTGAGGGCTTTTACGTATGAACCCTCCATCCTTGTCCAGTTCGTTGATGAATCCAACAGTGTAGATCTGAACGTCCGCCTCTCTGAGCAGGTCGAAGAGTTGTTCTTCCTTGTAATAGCTGTCGCGGTCCTCTCCGTCGGAAACGAGTATCAACGCCCTGCGCCTACGGTCGTCCGTGCCAAGGGAGCGCTGATATTCATCTACCTTCTCCGCCGCCAGGTAGACCGCGTCGATGATCGCGGTTTTTCCGCCCTCGATATACATATTGTCGAGCGCGTCGTACAGCTCCTGTTTGTCCGTCGTGAAGTCCTGCAGGATCTCGATCTTGCTGGAACTCACGAACCTAACGACGCCGGTCTCGTCATCGGGGCGGTTCGTCCCGACGATGATCTTGCTGGATTCGATCACCTTCTCAAGCTGAAAACGAAGCGATCCTGAATTGTCGATCACAAGCGCGTAGTTCGTCGGTACCTCGTCTTGCGAAAAGAACTCGATAGGCTGTGCTTTACCGTCCTCGTAAACCGTGAACTCGGCTTTGTTGAGGTTCGCGATCGGGCGGTTGAATCGGTCGACCACCTTCACGTTGAGATTGACGAGTTCAGTGTCGATGACCAAAGGAGTGTCGTCCTTCGTCGGGAGCGGAGGAGGTGGAGGGGGAATAGTCCCGTCGTCAGGCGGCGTAGCCTCCGCGGCAGGGGAACCGGCTGCTGTTTGAGCACTTGTCCCCGGGGAATATGTCAGACCGATTGCGGCGCCAAGGAAAAGGACCAAGGCGGCCAGGAATATATGCGCGTAAGAACTTCTCATTGTAAACAAGGCAAGAAGCCGGATGTCTAACGGACGGTCGCCGTTTTGGGTGTAGCGTAGTAACCTTCTCTGTGACGGACCGTTAGACGCGGAAGGCCCCTGGGAGGTTTGACCTTCACTTTAACCCGGTGCCATTCGCCGTCCGGCGTGAAGTTCTCGGGCGTGTATCCGATCGAATACTGGTGGCGAAGCTCGAGAGCGATGCGTTCGAAGATCTCGTCCATCTCGACCGCCGAGCTTGGGTAGAAGGACTTGCCACCTGTCACACCCGAAAGCTCGTCGAGAAACGCCTGGCCCTGCATTCCGGTCATCGACGACGCATCGCGGCCGTCCATGATCCCGACGGAATAGATCACGACATCCGACTCCTTCATAAGTCTTCGGACTTCCTTGAAGTTGTACCGCGAGGCATTGTCTTGGCCGTCACTTATGATCAGCAGCGCTTTCTTTTGGTGAGTTCCGCGGGTTACTCTCTCGACCCCTAGGTAGCAGGCGTCATAGAGCGCGGTGTTGTGTTTCGGCTCGACCAGCGTAAGTTTGTTCAGGACAGCCTCTCCGTCACGGGTGCGGTCCATAAGCAGTTGAGCGCGCTTGTTGAATGCGATCAGGTAATATTCGTCCCTTGGGTGGCTGGTGTAAATGAACCGTTCAAGGGCGTTCCTGGCTTTCAGTATCTTTTCGCCGCTCATCGATCCGGATACGTCGAACAGTATCCCGATCGAGACAGGAGCATCGGTGTCGCTGAAGAACGTTATCTCTTGCTTCTTTTTCTCGTCGTAAACTGTGAACGCTTCCTGGGTGAGCCCCGAAACGTACCTGCCGTAATAATCAGTAACCGTGAGCGTGAGCGTCACAAGGTCGGTCTCGACGGTGATCTCCGGTTTGTTCTCTAGCCCCTGGATGGGGGGAGTCGGTTGCGGGTCCTGGGCGGAAACTGCAAGGACCGGGAACAGCAAAGAAAAAAACGCCGCTAATAGCCGGATACGGGACTTGGTCCGGCCCTGCACTTCCGATACAGCCATAATCACTCCTGAAAGCTTGTCTCTAGAGATACTAAGAAACCTTAAGAACCGATGCAAGAAAAATCTACGATGTGACGATAGTGCTATCCGTTGGTTTAGCGGCTTTATTCCTTTTTTCCTAGCCGTTTCGCAACTTCAGGCGAGGTCAATGCGTGTTATAATCCCGGGAAAGTTCGTTCGCCCGCAAGTTGCGGAATGTCTCAGTTCGAAAGTTTCCCACCGGAATCCCGCATATCCACCAGAATATGGCCGAGTTCATTTGTCGATTAGGAACGCAGTCCGGCGAAATAGTCACGCGAGTGGTTGAGGCGGAAAACGACTCTGACGCCCGCAGTCAGCTGGAGAAAGAGGGCTACAAGGTATTCAGGGTCGCGACGTCCGGAACCGGGCTGAGCGCGGTTCTGGCGCCCGGGTCGGGCAGCTCTAAAGGCCGCGTGCGGCAGAACGACTTCCTCCTCTTTATTCAGCAGTTCTCGGCCCTCTTGCGGGCCGGAATCCCCGTTCTCCAATCGATCAGCCTGCTTCGCCAACGTTCGGCATCATCCTCGCTCCGGGAGATTCTCACCGATGTGGAGGACAAGATTCGGAGCGGCGTGCCGCTTTCTGAGGCGTTTGAGGCCCAGGGCACATTCCCAAGGATCTTCACGGCGTCTCTTCTCGCGGGCGAGCAGAGCGGGGCGATCGACGACGTCCTTTCGCGGTACGTCATATATCTGAAACGGAACATAGGCATCGCCCGGAAGCTCAGAGGCGCGCTGGCTTACCCGCTTTTCCTGATGGCGGCGGCGACTCTGATGGTGGCATTTCTTGTCCTTTACATAATTCCGAGGATGTCATCGTTGTTCAGCGGACTGAACACTTCGGAGGGCCTTCCGACCGTGACTGTCGTGGTACTCACGATCTCGACCACGCTTGCCTCCAACTTATGGTGGCTTCTGCCCCTCCTGATCGTGCTTGCCGTAGCTCTTTATCTTTGGCTCAGGACTCCGGCGGGGAGGCTCGTAAGGGACAAACTGCTTCTGAGGCTCCCGCTGGTCGGGACGCTGATAAAACAGCTGTCTGTGGCCCAGCTGGCTCGATCGCTTTCGACGCTCATTTCGGGCGGCATCACAGTCCCCGATTCCTGGGACATTGCTTCTCAGGCGATCAACAACGCTGAACTCCGCCGGCGCAGCCAGTCGGTGCTGCCGATGATCCGCGAGGGCCGCATGTTCACCGATGCGCTGATCGACGCGCACTGGCTCCCCGAACTCGCGACGGACATGATCGGTATCGGTGAAAGCTCGGGAAGTCTGAACGATATGCTTGACGAGGTGGCGAATTTCTATGACGCAGAGGCCGAGGTCAGGCTGGAACAGCTGACGACATTGCTCGAGCCGCTTATTCTCGTGATGATGGCAGGTGTCGTGGTCGTGATCCTCCTGGCCATCTATCTGCCGATTATCCAGGTGATCGCATCGGGTCCGTACGGCTCAAGATAGTCTCGCCGCGAACCGGCATGCCAACAGCTTGCCGGCAAGGCGCATCAACTCCGGAAATTTCACTGATGATCAACGAAGATACAAAAGCCGCCGGCGACACGGAAACCGTTCCGCAGCTCGGTGTGAACGAACTAATCGACAACGAGCCGCCTGAAGTGACCGCGGCAAAGAAACTCGCCAAACGATACCGGCTGCCGTATATCGATCTGCTTCCGCCGGGCCGTGAATCGCCGATCGATTACGACGAACTGGCCGCTATCCCTGTCGACCTGATGCTGCGAAATCAGTTCGTGCCCTTGAAGAGGGAAAACGGCGACCTCCACGCGGCTATGGCCGACCCGACGAATCTCGAAAGACTCGATGAGCTCGAGAACGCGCTGAACGTCAGGATCGTCCCCTACGTGGCGACCTCCGGCGCGATCGACGTGGTGCTCAAAAAGGGCGACGCTACGCAGAGGGTCCTGCAGGAGGCCGCTTCCGGTTTCAAGATCTCTCTCGTGAAAGAGACCGAGCACGGGGAAGAGGTGCTCGATCTCGATCGGCTCGCGACCGATTCGGACATGTCCCCGATCATCAAGCTCGTGGACACGATCATTTATAACGCGATGGAATCCCGGGCCTCCGACATCCATATCGAGACGCGCGAGCGCGAGGTCCAGGTCAAATTCAGGATCGACGGTGCTCTTTACTCGAAGGTCGACCCGATTGACATCGCGTTCCATCAGACCCTCATTTCCAGGATCAAGGTGATGTCCGAACTCGACATCGCGGAGCGCCGCGTTCCGCAGGACGGGAGGTTCCGGGTCATCTACAAGGGCCGCACGGTCGATTTCCGCGTTTCGATAATGCCGACGGTGTACGGCGAGGATGCCGTGATCCGAATCCTCGACAAAGAACAGATCTCAGAAGAGTTCAAGAATCTCAGCCTGGACGTCGTGGGCTTTCACCCGGACGACCTGAAGAGGTTCAGGATGTACATCAAGGAACCTTACGGAATGGTGCTCGTTACGGGTCCAACGGGATCCGGTAAAACGACCACTCTGTACGGCGCCCTGAACGAGATAAGAAACGAGGAAGACAAGATCATCACGATCGAGGACCCGGTCGAGTACCAGCTGACCGGGATCGTGCAGATCCCGGTAAACGAAAAGAAAGGACTGACGTTCGCCAGAGGACTTCGATCGATCCTTCGTCACGATCCGGACAAGATCATGGTCGGCGAGATCCGTGACGAAGAGACCGCGGATATCGCGATCAACTCGGCTCTTACCGGCCACCTGGTCTTCACGACCGTGCATGCCAACAACGTGATCGACGTGATCGGGCGTTTTCTCAACATGCGGGTCGATCTGCACAACTTTGTTTCTTCGCTGAACTGCGTTCTCGCTCAAAGACTGGTCCGTCTGCTTTGCACTACCTGTAAGCGGATCTATGAGCCAGGAGCGGAAGAGATTTCGCAGTCAGGACTGCGTCCCGAAGACGTGCAGGGCAAATCCCTGTTTATGAATGTGGGCTGCGACGCATGCAATCACACGGGTTACAGGGGTCGGACCGCTATTCACGAACTTCTGGATATGACCGATCCGATCCGGGAAATGATCATCGAACGAAGACCCGGATCGGAGATCAGGCGTCAGGCCGAAAAAGAAGGCCTTACAAGCCTCCGAGAGTCGGCGCTCAAGAAGGTCTACGCCGGTATCACTACGTTCCACGAGATCAACCGTGTCACTTTCGTCGAGGACCTCCGTTGATGTCTCCGAAAGTCTCTTGACGCCAAGAGTTACGGGAAAGAACCGATTTGCTTTTTAGAGTTGTTCGTACCAAAATTACGGAGGTATTTCGCGGTCCCGGACATTTTCGCAACAATTCCGATCCCGGACCGTGTATTTCCCCTAGCCAAACCGACGCCCTCGGGGCACGGAACCCGCTGCAAAACCCGGATCAAAAGTCATGAGAATTTCGAATCGTCTGCGATTTTTTACCACCCTCCTTCTGTTTCTCTGCCTGATTTCACCGACCGCCGCGATCGGCTTCGGCGATGGCAAGAAGTTCTTCAAGGAAGGAATGAAACATGAGGAAGCGGAAGAATGGGACAAGGCCGCCGAGAAGTTCGCGCTGGCCGTTTCCGAGAATCCAAAGAACCCCGAATACAGGCTCCATTACCGCCGGGCACTATTTAACGCTTCGCAGATGTATATGAAACGCGGACGAATGGCGGCCGAGCAGGAGGACTATGTCGGTGCGTACAACGCTTTCCGGAGGGCTTACGCCTTTGATCCGGTAAACGAGCTCGCGAAGTCGGAGATGCAGCGGATGCTTCGCCTGCAAAAGGAGCTTCTGGGCGGTCCGGACGACGGTGACGAAACGGACGATGCCAGGTTCGTCAACACTGGCCTCTCCTCGACCGACGTTCCACCGGATGTCGTGATCCCTCAGCGATACGAAAAGCTTCGCGATCTGCCGTTCCCCTCGGGCATCGACCTCCAGAGGATCGTGCGCGACCTTGCCCGCGATCTCGACCTGAACGTGCTGTTCGATTCGCAGTCCAGGCTCGACAATCGACGCGTTGCGATTGAGCTGAGGAACGTGACTGCGGCACAAGCGCTTGACGCGATCTTTCTGCAGGAAGGGCTCTTTTTCGAAAAGGTCGGGCCCAGGACGATCATCGTCGCGAACTCCAACCGCAGGCAGTTCTTCCAGCAGCTTGTCCTGAAGACTTTTTACCTCGCGAACGCGGACCCGAAAAAGGTGTCCGCAACGCTTCAGAAGGCGATTCCGGCCCAGCCCGGAAGAACCCCGACCAATGTCCTGGTCGACGAAGACACCAACAGCATCACGATCCGCGACACCGCCGAGAACATACGACTTATGAGCGGCTTGATCCAATCGCTGGACAAAGACAGGGCGGAGGTCGTGATGGATGTTCAGATCTACGAGGTCTCAAAGAATGACCTGCTTCAGATCGGGAACCAGATCGGTGATCAAGGCTCCTTGACCAACCTCGGAGGAGCGATCCCGGGCATTGTGCCGCTTAACAATGTGCCGCTTGGCGTGTTTGGAGCCGACCTTCCGAGCACGGCGATCGGGATCGCGCTTCAAACCCCGTTCTCGAGCCTTGCTGCATTCCAGAGAAAGAACAACACGAAACTCATAGCCTCGACCCAGATCCACGCGTTCAACAACGAGGATTCGTCGGCGAGGATCGGACAGAGAGTTCCGGTTCAGACGGCCAGCGTCATCCCGTTCACAGGCGGTCAGACGCCCACCACTCCCGGCAGTGCCTTCGGCAACGGTTATCCGGTGATCAATTACGAGCAGGTCGGCCTCACGCTCAAGTTCAAGCCGATCGTATTTCCGAACCAGGATGTCCAGGTCACGATGGAGATCGAGTCGAAAGACGTCATCGACGCGAGCACGCTAACCCCGACGTTCACCGAAAGGACTATCAAGGGCACCGCGCGAGTGCAGAACAACAAGACCCTTCTTCTCGCCAGCGTCGCTCAGGGAGTCGAAAGCCGCGGCCGCGAAGGGCTTCCGCTTCTGGGCCTGATCCCGATACTCGGGCGGCTGTTCACTGCCCCGACAAGGGACAATCGCCAGGTGGACATCGTGATCGCCGTTACACCAAGAGTGATCCGCGCGCCCGCGATCCTGCCCGAAGACGTAGTGGAGAGAGACTCCGGCAGCCTTGCGGTTCCTACCTCAGGCACGCTTCAGGCGATGATCATCCGCGACGAGATCGATCGGCAGAGAGCTCTCGCCAGGCGCGAGAAACGGAATCCGGATGTACAACTGCCTGATGCAGACGTGCCGCAGTACGTGAAATCGAACGACGACGCGGTTTCGAGCGCGGCTCCTGCTCCGAAGAACACGGACGCGGAGGATCCTCTCGTGTCGGATTCGAATGCGATCGCGGCAAACCTGAAACCGATCGACACGAGCGTCAAGACGCTTTCGCTTTCACAGGGCGCGGACTCCGAGCGCCAGACTCTGTCGCTGAAGCCGACAGGCCTGACTGCTGAAGATGCTGTACGAGAAACCAAACCGCTTTCCGCGCGGCTCGAGTTCCTCCCGCGCCCCGGCGAAATGAAAGCGGGGTCGACGACGAAGCTTGCAGTTCTCGTGAAGAGCGCGGATGTCTTCCGTTCGTCCGTGATCGGGCTGAAGTTCGATCCCGCAAAAGTGGCGGTTCGCTCGGTCGCGTTCGGAGATGTTTACGGAGCCGAATTAAAGGGCACCGCCGCAGAGCCGTTCGTCAACGAAGGCGGAAAAATGTATGTTTCGTTGATCGCGCCGAAGGATTCGGCGGAGAATTCGTCCGGAATTATCGCTTACATCGAGATCGAGGCGCTTGAGGACGGCGTTCCGGTGCTGGAGTTCGACGAGGCCGTGCTGAACCTGATAACCGGAGACGGCCGGGAATTCGTCGTGAGTTTTTAAAAGTTGATAGCACTCTTGCCAAAGTACAGGACCCGCGATATTGAGGGCTATACGCTGCTCGAGCTTGTGATCACGCTGACCGTGCTCGCGATAATGGTGCTCGGGACGATCCCTTTGGCTCAAAACGCGGTCAGACGCCAGAAAGAGATACGCCTCAGGCAGACGCTTCGCGATATCAGGAACGCGATCGATGAGTTCAAGCGCGACGCTATTGGCGCCTGTCCTCTGGGCTCGATAACGAGCGGAAATCCGACCCAGGTGGGTCAGAACATCCCGATCGATCCCCGCAGCCGGGTCGTGATCGACGACTGTACGATCTTCGATACGGAGAACCTCGACCGATTTCCTCCGAGCCTCGAGGTCCTCGTCGAGGGTGTGCGTGTGAAAGCAAGGGGAATCTCCCCTGCGATTCAGGGCGGCCGCCCTTTCGACGACAAGAACGCGACCGAGATCAACGAGCAGAAGGAGATCACGAAGGTCTATTTGCGTGAGCTGCCGGTTGACCCGATGACAGGCGAAAGCGACTGGGAGCTCAGGTCTTCGTACCAGTCGGCCGACTCGGGAAGCTGGGACGAGATCAATGTATTCGACGTCAGGTCGAGGTCGAACCAGGAAGCTCTGAACGGAGAGAAGTACAGTGACTGGTAGAAGAATCGGATCATCCGCGGGTTTCTCGCTCCTCGAGCTTGTGATCGCGATGTTCATACTCGTGATACTGATCTCCGTAGCGGTGCCTACATACCGCAACAGTGTTCAGCACGCCCGGGAAGTGGTTCTGAAAGAGAACCTGTTCCAGATGCGGCGCGCGATCGACCAGTACTCGGCGGACAAGGAAAGGCTACCGCAAGGCCTTCAGGACCTCGTAGATGCTAACTATTTCCGCGAGATCCCGGTCGATCCGATAACCGAAACCAACGAGTGGGACCAGATCCTGGGCCCCGATCCCAACTCTCCCGATGCCGAAGAAGGGCTTGTGGACGTGAAAAGCCTAGCCGAAGGTGAAGATTCCGGCGGCACGAAGTACAGCGATTATTAAAGGCCGCGGCCCGGAGGCTCGGAAAAACAGATGTTGGAAAACTTGATACGGCCGCACTATCCAAAGGCGGCGCTCGGAATCGGAAGCGGGGCTGTAACGGCCCTGGTTTTGCAGAAACGGGGCGCGGGATTCTTTGGGATCAGGCAAGCGGCGACGCTTGAATTGCCTGAGGGTGTAATCACCCCCGGTTTCTCGGAGGAGAATATTCCCGATCCTGCCGGCTTTGCAGATGCGCTAGAGCGCGTGACCACCGAATGCGGTCTGCGCGGTCAGAAGAACTGGTCCGTTTCACTTCCAAGCAGTGCCGCAAGGACGGCCATCCTCGCCTTGTCCGAGGTGCCTGCGTCAAGAAAGGAACTCGCGGAAATCCTGGAATTCAAGGCCGAGAGAAGCTTCGGTGAGCCTTCGGACCGGCTCCGGATCTCGATGGAAAAGCTTGCGCCCTCGGTTGAAGGAATGGCGCGCTATTTCGCTTCGGCGATCAAGCTCTCGGTGCTTGACGAATACGAGTCTGTCTTCGAATCGCTCGGATGGCGGGCCGGGCTGGTCCTTCCGAAGGCCGTCTGCGAGCTCAAGTGGCTTGTCGAGAGCCACACGCACGGGGATTCTTTGTTGATAAGCGCGCAGGAGAACGGCTTCACGGCGCTTCTGCTTAGGAACGGGGAACCGGCGCTTGTGAGGTCGGTGACCTGCCGGAATGAAGAGGTCGACGACGAGATCTACCGTCTTCTTGTTTACTACAATGACAAATATTCGGGGCCCGAAGGCGGCGGACTGCTGTCCAGGTTCCTTGTTGTCGGTGAAGGGGAGTTCGACAATCGTCTTCGCGGGATAACTGCCGAGGCACTGGGCGAATCGATCGATCTCCTTCGGCCGTCCGATATCGGGCTGGAGTTCACCAACGGCGCTCTCAAGTTCAGCGAGGTCGCGGCGCCGGCCGGCATCGCAAGTTTCGGTTACCGTTAGGGAGTCCCGTATCAAGAATTCCGCAGGAAGATCGGCCCCTTTCGGGGGCCTTTTTTCGTAGAGATCCGCGATTTTGGCCACGAACGCTGTCGCGGCGGGGTTTCTTAAACGAAGATAAAGGAAATATAATCGCAAATTCATACGGAAGAGTGCGAAAAGCGAGCCTGCCTGCCTGAAACTTTGACCGAAGCGATTGCGTAGAAGCTTCCTACAATGGCGACCAGAACTTTTTCAGCGGAAGGATTGGAGCATTTCAGCGACGCGGACCTGATCAGCGGGGCGATCAAAGGTGCTGAAGAGAACTTCGAGCAGCTTGTCGAACGCTATCAGCGGCCGATAATCAGTTACGTTTATCGGTTCCTCAACGACTACGACGCTTCGCTTGACGTAACCCAGGAAGTCTTCATCAAGGTTTACAATTCCCTCGAACGCTACAGCACCGACTACAAGTTCTCCACCTGGCTATACCGCATTGCGCACAACGCGGCGATCGATCACATACGCCGGAATTCCCGTAAGGAGCAGAGCATCGAGGCGGAGAATTCCGAAGGGACCTACCAGCTGCAGCTGGAAAGCAAGAGACCGAATCCTGAAGAAGACAGGCAGCGCAGCGAATGGCGCACGGAAATCGAATCCGTTGTCCAGTGTCTGCCTGCCGCCTATCGCGAGCTCATCGTTCTTCGCCACGGAAAAGACCTCAGTTATGTCGAGATCGCCGAGATCACGAGCCTGCCCCTCGGAACTGTCAAGAACCGGCTCTTCCGGGCAAGGGAAATGATGAGGGAACTGTTCATCGAAAGGGGGTTGACCGGCATTTGATCCGCCGGGCTTTCGATCTATGAGACCTGATGCCCGCAAATCAGGAGCAGATTGCGCGAACTTCGATATCGCCGCATATCTCGACGGAGAGCTATCGCCGTCGGAAGAGATCCGCATCGAACGGCACTTCTCGGTCTGCACCAATTGCCTCAGTGAATTCGATCTTCAAAAGCGCATGCTTTCGGCGCTGGATTCGGCTTTGACCGACGGCCCTGCGTCCAGGGAAGTGCCCGCCAACTTCGCAAAGATAGTCACAGTTAACGCGGAGAGCAGCGTGTCGGGGATCCGAAATCCTTCGGAGAGGTTCCGTGCGGTGTTCGTTTGCGCGTTTCTACTTCTGCTCGTGACGGTGAGCCTTGGTACGGAAGCGGGCTCGGTTGCGTATGACGCCTCTCAGAAGGCCGCCATGCAGGCGTTCTCCGTGGCGGGATTCCTGGTCCACCTCGTTTTCGAGATCGGAACCGGGATCGGCGTGGTTCTCAGGTACATAGGGCACGGCGTCGTTTACAATTCGTTAGTGTCGGCAGCGGCCTCGTTGCTGTTCTTCACCCTGTCGTCGGTCGCCCTTTCGAGGATGATCGTTCGATATAATCGTGGCTCGAAAGCGTGACGATCTGTAATGCAATCATCCCCCAAACCTGTTTCCACAGGGGCGCACTCGTACGGGCCTCGGTTGCGGTCCTGATATTCCTTTGTCTTTCCGCTGCGATATGGGCGCAGACCACTCTCTCAGAACCTGACACAAAGACGCTGGTCGTCGAGGACGCCCCGGAGATGGAGGTTTTCGCGTTCGGCAAAACGGTGATCGTCAAGAACCGTGTAAAAGGCGTGCTCTCTTTCGGCGGCGACGTGATCGTCGAAGGCAGGGTCGCCGAAGAAGTGGCGACGATCGGAGGGACGGTCTATCAAAAGAAGGACGCGTACATAGGCGGCGACGTGATCGTCTTCGGCGGCTCGTATCAGCCGGAAGCCGATGAGCCTTTGCGTGCGGACGGGAAGGAAACGGTCGTCTACGCGGGTTACGAAGAGGAACTCAGGAATATCGCTCAAGAACCGAGCAGGTTGTTCGCCCCCGAATTTTCAGTGTCATTTCTGGTTCAGAGGCTGCTTTCGCTCTTCTTCTGGTTCGGGATCGCCGTCGTGGTGTCATTTTTGACTCCCGGTGCCGTCGGCCGCGCGTCTGCAAGGATCCGGCTCTCGCCTTTAAAAGTTTTCGGTATCGGCGGCCTGAGCTTTATCGTGATTACACTCGGCGTAATGCTCTCGCTTGGGTTTCTGCCGGGCTTTGTTAGCGGGATCATCGGGCTGATGGCATTCGTTCTGGTTATGCTGGCCTACGTTTTCGGAAGGGTCGTCCTGCAGGCCGGCACAGGCCGGTTCCTGATCGGCCGCTTCACTTCCCGCAAGCCGTCTGAAACCGTTTCGCTCCTGGTCGGCGCGTTTGCGTGGACCGTGCTTCTCTCGATCCCTTACCTCTGGACCGCCGCGCTTTTTGCGCTCTTCACCGCAAGCCTCGGCCTCGTGTTCACAGCTCGGTCGCGAGGTGCCGTCTGGGAAGATGCCCGGGGCGTGTGATACCCGAAGAACCCTATTGACCTTACTTCACAGGGGTTTACAAATCTTTACACAAGTCGGCAATTCCGTTAAGTAGAATCGATGTTTGTTCTACCGGATAATTTCGCGGCAGCAGCCGCAAGTATTCATTCCTTAAAAAGGGGCTTATACAAGTAATGCGCATTACCAAGCTTTTCTCCGCCGTTTTCGCGCTGGTCGCGATCGGTGTTTCGGCGGTCAGCGCCCAGAACGGGCTTCCCGACATAGGTATCCAGGGAAACCTCGCTCTCGGAGTAGTCAAGGTCAAGGGTTCTGAGAAAATAGTCGTGGAGACGAAGGACGGGGTCATCGATTCGATCCTTGTGTCCACGACCAAGTTCAAAAAACTTCCTCCCGACAACCTGAGCCTCAAAGCTGCGACGGATTCCAGCCTTGAAGAGCTGAGCGTCGGGGACAGGGTTCTTTTGACGGGACAGGTTTCGGCCGACAAGAAATCGATCGTCACGACCGGGGTTTATCTGGTCAAGGGATCCGATATTGCGGCCCAGCAGGCGAAGCAGCGTGCAGAGTGGCAGCGTCGCGGCATCGCCGGAAGGGTCACGGAAGTCGATCAGGCCGCCAGAACGATCACGGTCGAGATGCGCGGCATCACCGGAGCGGCAACGAACCTGACCGTTTCCGCCAAAGATGGAGCGAAGTTCCTTCGATATTCTCCGGATTCGCCCAGATACAGCGACGCGGTGCCAAGCGGGCTTGCTGACATAGAGGCAGGCGACATGATCCAGGCGCTTGGCGACAGGAACGCCGAGGCGAACACGTTCGCTGCTGAAGAGATCATCACCGGCGCATTTCAGACCGTTGCCGGCACCGTGAAGTCGGTCGATCCTGAAAAGAACGAGGTCACCATTACAGATCTCGTGAACGAAGCGGACCTGGTCATCGCGGTAAATTCATCGTCGCTTCTGAAGAAGTTTCCCGAGGAAGCCGCGCAGCGTCTCGCAGGATTTCAGGCGATGATGGGCGCCGGCGGTCAGGCACGACCGGGCGGCGGGCAGGCGAGGCCGGCGGGCGGCGAAGGGCAGGGCGGCCAGGGAAGACCGGGCGGGCGTATGGACCTCAACGAGATGTTGAACCGGTTCCCGACGATCACCGTGGCGGATCTAAAGCCCGGCGATATGATCGCTGTCTCGAGCCCGAAGGGCAAAGATCCGGGCCGTCTGACCGCCATCAAGCTCCTTGCCGGCGTTGAACCTTTTATAAGAATTGCCCAGATGGCCGCCGGCGCCCAGAGGGGCCGCGGTGTTTCCGGAAGCCTGAATATACCGGGACTCGACAGCGTCGAGTTCTAGTACCGAAGATCATTTATACCCGGCCGCGCTTCGGCCGTCGAAATTTAATAACTGAGAGGATTAATAGAAATGAAAAGGGCACTTGGTTACTTGAAGACCTTCGCCTTCCTTGCCCTCCTGGCCGGATTCTCGTTCGGACAGCAGAGCGGATCCGTCACCGGGCAGGTTACCGACAGCGTCGGTGATGCGGTCGTCGGTGCTACGGTCACGGTTGTGGACAAGGGCGGGAATGAAAAAACGACGGTCACGAACGGTTCTGGGGTCTATTCGATCTCAGGACTGACGGCCGGCAGGTACACGATCAGGGCATTTGCGGAGAATTTTGCGATGTTCGAAGCGACCGATGTTGATGTTTTCAGCGGCTCGCCGAACGAATTCCCGATTATGCTCAACGTCGAGGGCGTCGAGGAAGAAGTCGAAGTGACCGACGAGGGACAGGTCAGCACCGATGCACAGAACAATGCCAGTGCCTTGGTACTGAAGGAAGAGGACCTCGCGGCGCTTCCCGACGATCCGGACGATCTCGAAGCTGCGCTTCAGGCGCTTGCCGGCGGAGCGGCCGGACCGAACGGCGGCCAGATCTACATCGACGGTTTCCAGGGGGGCAACCTTCCTCCGAAAGAAGCGATTCGCGAGATCCGCATCAATCAGAACCCGTTTTCCGCGGAGTATGACAGGCTGGGCTTCGGAAGGATCGAGATCCTAACAAGGCCCGGATCGGACAAGTTCCGCGGCCAGGCGTTCTTCAATTTCAACGACGACTTTCTGAACACGCGCAACCCTTTCGCCGAAAACAAGGCGGACAGCACGCGTATGTTCTACGGCGGCAACATCAGCGGTCCTGTTATCGACAAAAAGGCTTCGTTCTTCGTGAACATCGACAACCGCCGGATCGATAACGGTTCGATCGTCAATGCCACTGTCATCGACAGCAACTTTAACGCGGTTCCTTTTCAGCAGGAATTCACGATCCCGAGCCGCAGGTTTTCGATAGGTCCCAGGTTTGATTACGCGATCAATCAAAACAACACGCTCGTCTTCCGCTACGAGTTCGAGCGCCGTACGGCCGAGAACCAGGGTATCGGAGGATTCTCGCTCCCAACCAGGGGAACAGAGTCGGAGAATACCGAACATACGTTCCAGGTGACGGAAACCGCGATATTGAACGCCAAGACCGTTAACGAGACACGGTTCCAGTTCCGCGACGAGAGCAGCGAGCAACTCGGCGATAATACGATCCCTGCGATCAATGTCTCGGGAGCTTTCGTAGGCGGCGGTTCCTCGATCGGCCTGAATTACGATAAGGAAAGATCCTGGGAGCTTCAGAACTACACGACGACTGCGCTCGGAAGGGATTCGCAGCATGCGATCAAGTTCGGTGTGCGTCTACGGGGCACATCGCTCGAGGACAGGACCGAGTCCAACTACGGAGGAACGTTCACGTTCGCCGGATTCCTTAACGATAACGGCACGCCGGGCGATACCAGCGACGACTTCTTCGTGAGCTCGATCGAGCAGTACAGGCAGAAGCTGCTTGGAAATCCCGATCCGCGCTACAACCCGAACCAGTTCAGCATCACGACCGGCAATCCGCTTGCTGACATCTCGCAGTACGAGGTCGGCGCGTTCATCACGGACGACTGGCGCGTGAATCCGGGGCTGACGCTCAGCTTTGGCCTTCGCTATGAGAACCAGACGAACATCTCGGACAAAATGAACTTCGCTCCGAGGTTCAGCTTCGCGTATTCCCCGGGCGCAGGCGGGCAGGGAACACCGAAGACCGTGTTCCGCGGCGGATTCGGGATCTTCTACAACAGGTTCAGCGAGAATCTCGCCCTTCAGGCGCTTCGCCTGGACGGTACGAGACAACAGCAGTACATCATCGGGCTCGGTAATCCGCTTCTCGCGCAGCCCGTGTTCACGCTTGACGGCGTCACGAACGTCCCGACCGCCGATCAGTTGGCGCTGGTATCTCCTTTGTCGAGCATCCCCAGGATCATCTCGCCCGAGCTTCAGGCGCCGTATACGATCCAGGGCGCATTCAGCGTGGAAAGGCAGCTTCCCGGCAATTCTACGGTTTCGGTCTATTACGTGACCGCGCGCGATCTGCACACGATCCGATCGAGGAATATCAACGCTCCGGTCTGCCCTCCTGGGTTCGACTGCCCGGTAGGTGACCCGGTGGCGCTTGCGGCGCTCAGGCCCGATCCGACGACGGGGAACATCTACCAGTACGAATCGAGCGGCTATTCGAACAGCCAACGGCTGATCTTCAGCTTTAGGACCTTTTTCAGCCAGGGCCTTACGCTGTTCAGCAACTACATCCTGGCGAATTCGAAGAGCAACTCTGACGGCGGATTTCCGGCGTACAGCTACGATATCTCCGACGAGTACAGCAACTCGAGCTTCGACACGAGGCACACGTTCTTTATGGGCGGTTCGGTGAACGTTCCGTTCGGGATCAGCCTCAGGCCGTTCAAAATCGCCCGTTCAGGCAGCCCGTTCGACATCACGTCGGGCATAGACTCGAACGGTGACTCGATCTTCAACGACCGTCCGACGTTCGGAGAACTCGCGGCGCGCTGCGACGCCCTTGGCCTGACCGCATCGTGGTGCGACGTTTCCGGGTATTCCGCGGATGCAACGCTCCCCAGGAACTACGGCCGCGGACCTTCGTTCTTCACGGTCAACCTTGGTATCGACCGCACCTTCAGCTTCGGCGGCGGTGAGAGCAATGCCGGCGGACAGGGCGGTCCTGGCGGCGGAGGTATCCCGGGCATGGGACGCGGCGGGCGCGGCGGCGGAATGCGCGGAGGCTTCTTCGGAGGAAACGAGCGTGGCAAGTACAATCTGACGCTCGGCGTAAGGGTTAACAACCTCCTCAACACTACCAATGAGAGCACTCCTGTTGGCAACCTCAGTTCGTCGCTCTTCGGACAGTCCACGAGCACGGCAGGCGGCTTCGGTCGCTTCGGCGGTGGCGGCGGCGGAAACCGAACTGTGGAACTCCAGGCAAGGTTCCGCTGGTAGGGCTCAACGTACCTCCTTCCTTAAGTGAATTGGGAACGGGCGGATGCGAAATGCATTCGCCCGATTTTTTATGGTTCGTGGATTCGAAGGGTAATCTGAGCGCAAGCGACGGGCGTAAATCGGAACCCGGAGCGCAAGCGACGGGCATAAAAGGAGACACAAGACGGGAGACCGGAGACTCGTGCGTCGCGAAGCGACGGCCTGCGTTTAGCCGTGGGCAAGCGCGTCAGCGCGCAGCCCACGGTCGGGCGGCCCCTATGATCCTGAGCCGCGTAGCGGCGGCATTCATGCCTCTCGCGTTCACATATCGACAGCTTCCGCGCGACCGCAGAGTTCACAAAGCGTTGCTCTAAACGGTAATGAGTATGAGAATGTGAAAACGCCCCGCTGATTCAACGGGGCGTTTCGGCGATTCCATAAGATCAAGATCAGACCTTCAGGATCTCTTCTTCCTTCTTCTTCGCGAGCTCGTCGATCTTTCCCACGTATTCGTTCGTTAGCTTCTGGACCTCGTCGAGCCCGATACGCTCGTTGTCCTCCGAGATCTCCTTGTCCGAAAGCTGTTTCTTCAGCTCGTTGTTCGAATGCTGGCGTATGTTCCGGATCGCGATCTTGTGCTCTTCCGCGATCTCGTGGACCTGCTTCGCGAGTTGCTGCCTTCGCTCTTCATTCAGAGGCGGGATCGGAAGCCTGATCACCTTGCCGTCGTTCGAGGGGTTTATCCCGAGGTTCGCTGTGTTGATCGCCTTCTCGATCGAGTCGATCTGCGACGTATCCCAAGGCTGGATCGTGAGCATCTGCGGCTCCGGGATGTTCACCGACGCCATCTGGTTCAAAGGCGTGGGTGTTCCATAGTAATCCACCACGATGTTGTCCAGTATGCTCGTGCTCGCGCGGCCGGTCCGCACGGCGGCCAGTTTTCTGTGAAGATCGTCGATGACCGCGGCCATCTTCGGTTTCGTTTCGTTGATAACGACGTTGATTCCCATAGCTTTGTCTGTTTTTATCGCCTAGTTTGCCGATTGCGAGGCGCCCTCCGCGGTCACGAGCGTTCCGATCGAAGTGTCGCCGCCGACCGCCCTGAGGACATTGCCCTCGGTTCTCATATTAAAGACCATTATAGGCAGGTTGTTATCCATGCAAAGCGAGATGGCGGAAGAGTCCATCACCCTAAGCCTCCTCTCGAGGACTTCCTGGTAAGAGATCCTGTCGAACCGCTCGGCGTCGGCGTTGCTGACGGGGTCGTCCGAGTAAACGCCGTCGACCTTCGTCGCCTTCATTATCACCTCCGCGCGGATCTCCAGCGCTCTGAGAGCAGCAGCTGAATCGGTCGTGAAATACGGATTGCCGGTGCCCGCGGCAAAGATCACCACACGCCCTTTCTCGAGATGCCGGATCGCCCTGCGCCGTATGAAAGGCTCCGCGAGCTGCGGAATGTCGATCGCCGAAAGAACCCGCGTGTAAACATCGCATTTCTCAAGCGCGTCCTGCAGGACCACGGCGTTCATCACCGTTGCCAGCATCCCTATATAGTCGGCGCTTGCACGGTCCATCGTTCCCGCCGACGCCGAAACTCCCCTGAAGATGTTTCCGCCGCCGACGACTATCGCGACCTCTACGCCCAGCTCGTAAACGGCCTTAATCTCTTCCGCGAGCGACTTGGCCACCTTTGTATCGATGCCGTAGCTCTCGCCGCCCATAAGGGCTTCGCCGGAGAGCTTTAGGAGGACGCGATTGTATGCCGGTTTCATAAGCAAGAAAAAGGCGGGAACGAAGTGTCCCGCCTTGCAATGAAATGAACTAGTTGCCGACCATCGAGGCTACCTCAGCCGCGAAGTCGTCCTGTTTCTTTTCGATCCCCTCGCCCATTTTATATCGCGTGAAGCGGCGGACCGTGATGTTCTCCTTGATGGAGGCGATCTTCTCGGTCACAAGGTCTCCGATCGTCTTTGAAGGGTCCTTGATAAAGGGCTGTTCGACCAGGACGATCTCCTCGAAGAACTTGTTCAGCCTGCCGTCGATGATCTTCTCGAGCACCTCGTCGGGCTTGCTGGCGTTCTTTTCGTCGTTTTTGAGCTGTTCAAGCAGGATCTGCCTTTCCTTTGCGATCTCTTCCTGCGGAACCTCTTCTCGCCTCACATACCTGGGATCGGCGGCTGCGATGTGCATAGCGACGTCCTTTACCAGCTGCTGAAACTCGTCTCCGCGCGACACGAAGTCGCTTTCGCAGTTGATCTCGACAAGAACACCTACCTTTCCGCCCATGTGGATGTAAGATCCGACCGCGCCTTCAGCCGCGACGCGGCCCGACTTCTTGCTCGCCGTTGCCATTCCCTTTTTGCGAAGGATCTCGATCGCCTTCTCGACGTCGCCGCCCGCTTCGACGAGGGCGGTCTTGCAGTCGACCATTCCCGCGCCGGTCTTTTCGCGCAGGTCCTTGATCATGCTTGCTGTAATCTCTGCCATAACGTGACTCCAATATAATCAAATAAATTACCGAAAAAAAAGCGTAGCCCGTTTGATAATCAATCGTTAAGAGCTACGCCGGAATTCCTAAAAGGATTTCTTAACTTGCAGAGGCTTCGGTCTTTTCCTCCGCGGCGCCTTCGGCGGCTTCAGGCTTCGGCTCCTCGGCCTTTGCTTCCTCAGCCTTGGGCTCTTCGGCCTTCGCTTCCTCAGCCTTCGGCTCCTCGGCCTTTGCTTCTTCAGCCTTGGGCTCCTCGGCCTTCGCTTCTTCAGCCTTGGGCTCCTCGGCCTTCGCTTCTTCAGCCTTGGGCTCTTCGGCCTTTGCTTCTTCAGCCTTGGGCTCCTCGGCCTTCGCTTCTTCAGCCTTGGGCTCTTCGGCCTTTGCTTCTTCAGCCTTCGGCTCCTCGGTCGTCGCCTCAGCAGACTCTTCCGAGTCTTCAGATTCGGTGAACTCGCTAACGCCTTCCGTCGCGAGGTTGCGGCCTTCTATGATCGCGTCGGCGACCCTTGAAGTGAAGAGCCTGATCGCGCGAAGCGCGTCGTCATTTCCCGGAATGACGTAATCGACCCCATCCGGCGAACAATTGGTATCGACGACAGCCACAACGGGGATACCGAGCTTGTTCGCTTCCGTCACAGCGATCTCTTCCTTGCGAACGTCGATCACGAACAGAAGGTCCGGCAGGCCGTTCATGTCCTTAATGCCCGAGAGGTTCTTCATAAGCTTCTCGTGCTCGCGATCGAGCCCGAGACGTTCCTTCTTCGTAAGCTTCTCGGCCCGGCCGTCCTCGGCCATCGCCTCTATATCCTTCAAACGGCGGATCGAGTTCTGGACCGTCTTGAAGTTTGTCATCAAGCCGCCCAGCCAGCGGTTGTTGACGTAATACTGCTCACAGCGCTGCGCCTCTTCCACGATCGCGTCCTGAGCCTGGCGCTTGGTACCTACGAAGAGGATCTTCGCTTTCGGCTTCTCCGTGACGAACTCCTGAACATACGTCAGTGCGTCCCTGAAAAGCTTCTGCGTCTTCTGAAGGTCGATTATGTAAATGCCGTTGCGCTCGCCGAAAATGTAATCCTTCATTTTCGGGTTCCAGCGCCTAACCTGGTGGCCAAAGTGAACTCCTGCCTCGAGGAGTTCTTTCATGGTTACTGTTGCCAAGATAACGGATCTCCTTATTGGTTTTTGTACTCGGCGCCGGCGCGGTTCAACCAATTGCCGGTGCCGATGGAATACGGCGGCCTTCCCGGGAAGGAATGCCGCCGCGTAAAGAAAAAATTAACGTTTCGAGAACTGGAACCGGGCTCGCGCGCCTTTCTGTCCGTACTTCTTGCGCTCTTTCTTGCGGGGATCCCTTGTGATAAGGCCCGCTTTCTTGAGCGTCGGACGAAGGTCGCTGTTGAACTCGAGAAGCGCCCTTGTAATCCCGTGACGGACGGCTCCCGCCTGTCCCGAGATGCCGCCGCCGCCGACGTTAACGAGGATGTCGAAAGACTCGACGTTCTCCGTCAGCGCCAGGGGCTGCCTGATGATCATCCTGAGAGCTTCATTCGGGAAATAGTCATCGAACTCGCGCCTGTTGACCTTGATCTCGCCCTTTCCGGGGCGCAGGTAAACCCTTGCGACGGACGTCTTCCTTCTTCCGGTGCCGTAATACTGTGTGTCTGCCATATTCTTTGAAAAGTATCAATACCGCCGCGGGCGCCTAGATGGACTCGATCTCCAAAGGCTCCGGCTTCTGCGACGCGTGCGGATGCTCTGCGTCCGCGTAAACCTTCAATTTCTTGAACATCGCCTTGCCGAGCTTGGTCTTCGGAAGCATCCTCTTGACCGCGAATTCGATCACGCGCTCGGGATGGTCCTCGAACATCTTCTCGACCGAGATGGTCTTCAGGCCGCCGGGGTAACCCGAGTGCCTGTAGTAGTTCTTCTGCTCGCCTTTCGCGCCCTTGAATTTCGCGTGCCGGGCGTTGACGACGACGACGTGGTCGCCCATATCAAGGAACGGCGTCCAGTCGGGCTTGTTCTTGCCCATCAGAACGCGCGCGATCTCAGTCGAGATGCGCCCCACCGTCTTGTCCTTCGCATCGACGATGAACCACTTCCGGTTGTCCGCGAGGTCCTTTCCGCTCGGGAAATAAGTACTCATAACAGTTGCTCTTTGTAAGAAATCTTCGCCAAAATGCGAACTGATAGGATATCCAAACGGTTGGGGAGCGTCAAGCCGCAAAAAGGCCCTAAACGCCTTCACGGAGGCGCATTTCGGCGAACAGGATCCCGAGCATCGTCTTCGCGTCCGAGAACGCGTTCCGGCGGGCCATTTCGGCAGCGTCAGCGAGCGGGAATCGGCGGATATCGATGAATTCATCCGCGTCGCCTTCGAGGGGGTCGTGGGTAAGCCCCGTGGCGAGGAAAACAGCCATCGTCTCGGTCAGAAAGCCCGGCGAAACGAAGAATTCGGTGAGTTTTTCTAGCTTCTCTGCCGAAAACCCGACCTCTTCGCGAATCTCCCGCGCCGCGCATACGAGCGCGGTCTCTCCGTCCTCCAGGCTTCCCGCAGGGAGTTCCAGCAGTTCTTTGCCCGCCGCGTGGCGGTACTGGCTTACGAGGGCGATCGTGCCGTCCTCAAAATACGGGACGATCACGGCGCTTCCGGGATGGACGACGATATCGCGGCTGTATTCGACTCCGTTCTCCGCGATCTTTGACCGCGTGACGTCGAACAGGTCGCAGGAGGCGATCTTCTCTGTCGATATGATCTTGGGAGGCATTGCGAATTATTCTGCGGATCCGGTGATCGCCTTTCGGACGAGTTTCATATCTTCCCACACCTCGCGCTTCTTGCGCGGATCGCGCAGGAGATACGCCGGGTGGAAGGTCGGCATCACCTTTATGCCGAAGTAGTCGAGGAACTTTCCTCGAAGTCTTGTGATTCCGGTATTGGTTTCCAAGAGGTTCTGGCAGGCAGTGTTCCCGAGCACGACTATTACTTTCGGCCGCACGACCGCGATCTCCCTCAAAAGGTATGGCTTGCAGACCGAAGCCTCATCGGCCAGCGGCCTTCGGTTGTCCGGCGGACGGCAACGGTTGATGTTGCCGATGAACACGTCCTCACGCTTCAGGTCGATCGCCTCGATGATCTTCGTCAGAAGCTGTCCCGCGCGGCCCACGAACGGCTCGCCCTGCGCGTCCTCGTCTGCTCCCGGCGCTTCGCCAATGAACATAAGGTCTGCGTTCGGATTCCCGACGCTGTTCACGACCTGCGTTCTCTGTTCGCAGAGCCTGCATCGCGTACAGTCCGGGCCGATAGCCTTGTGAATATCCGCAAGCGATTCGTCGCTTTCGGGGAGGCCTTTCGAAAGGTCTCCGAAGAGGCTTTCCGCCGCACTTTCCATATGGCTTGCGGTTCCTGCCGGTTCCAATTCCTTTTCCTCCTTCCGGTCCTTTCGTTCCTTCGGAGCCGGTTCGCGCGCCTCTCGGTCCGACAGCCGGATGCTGCTCAGGATCTCGCTCCGGCGCGGCGTTTCGGCTTTCTTTTCCGGTTCCGGGGGCTTCGAGGCCTTCGACGGCGCGAGGTCCTCTTCCGACGGCACATAGGTCTGAAAATCGGAGTGGGCGAGCTCGTGTTCGGGTTCGCGGACCTCGGCCGGGAGGTCCGCCGAAAGCGAATCCACGCCTATTTCCCTGAGGAACCTGAGCTGTTCCTTCAGGTCCTCGATCAACTCTGTACGTTCGTCCATTTGGTTCAGGCAGCCGCGGCAAGCTTCTGGCGCAGGACCGCGATCTCGTCGAGGATCCGGTCCGCAAGCTCCGTCTTGAGCATAAGCGGGCATTCGACCGCCGCGTCCCTTCCTTTCACGAGGATCGTCGCGATGTTCGTTTCCGTGTTGAAGCCGGCGCCTTCACGGGTGATATCGTTGGCGACCACCAGGTCGAGCCCCTTTCTCTCGAGCTTGCTCTTCGCGTATTCGACGACTTTTTCCGATTCGGCCGCGAATCCCGCGACGATCAGGCCTTTGTGGCGGTTCTCCGAGACGTGCGAGAGAATGTCGCGCGTCCTTTCAAGCTCAAGTATGAGAGTTTCGCGGCCTTCCTTCTTGATCTTTGCGTCTGACGAGTCTTTCGGTCTGAAATCGGAAACCGCCGCAGCGCCCACGAACACGGTCGCGGACCCGAACTCTTTATCGACCGCCTCGAACATCTCTCCGGCAGAGACCGCGCTGACCAGTTTTATGCCTTGCGGGGGTTCTGCAGAGAAACTGCCCGCGACAACGGTGACCTCGGCGCCCCTCGCTAACGCGCGTTCCGCGAGCGCAAAGCCCATCTTTCCCGACGAGCGGTTCGATATGAACCTCACGGGATCGATCGGCTCGCGCGTACCCCCGACCGTGATCAGGAATCTTTCTCCGGCGAGGTCCTGATCGGCCGGTTCTTCGGCTTTCCCGGAAACTCCGCCCTCGATCCCCAAAACTGCAAGCGCCTGCGCCGCGATGTTCTCCACGTCCTCTAGTTTCCCGGTCCCCACGGTCCGGCACGCCAGTTCGCCCGCGACGGGCTCGACGAACCGCACGCCGTCGTTCTTCAGCTTCGCGATGTTCCTCTGCGTCGCGGGATGGTCCCACATCGTCGTGTTCATCGCCGGCGCGATCATCACCGGCGCGTTCGAAGCGAGATACGTCGATGAAACGAAGTCGTCGCCGATCCCGTTGGCGAACTTCGCGATGATGTTCGCGGTCGCGGGAACGATCAGAAGAAGGTCGATCTCCTGGCTGAAATTGATATGAGCGATCGGGTCCGGATTCGAAGGCGCGTAGTCGTCGACGAGAACGTAATGTCCCGAAAGCGCACGGAATGTAAGCGGTGTCACGAACTCCGCTGCGTGCTTCGTCATCGCAACGCGAACGTCGAAGCCTGACTTCTGAAGAAGCCGCATCACTTCTACGGCTTTGTAGGCCGCGATGCCTCCGCTGACGCCTAGCCCGATCCTGACAGGCCTGTCATTCGATTCGATGGACATTGTTCTCCCGTTCGAGCCGAATTCTAGCACTTCCCGAAGGGTTGTTGAAACGGCGCCCAACGGAAGCGCCTTCGGAAGCTTATGGTAGAATTGACCTTATCTTCACTCCGCCGGCTTGTTGCATTTCGGGCGGCGGGACACGACGAAAGACGATGCGCAATGCGGCTTCGGAACAGCCCGGTTTATTCGATCCGCCCGCCGTTGACGAAAGGATTGGCGAGGCGGTCCTTTGGGCGCTCGGAGAGTTCCAGTCCCGCGGATTCGAGCTTGCCGGGCGAAAGCTCGCGCTCGACAGGCTCCTCGGGGCGTTCCGGAGAGCGTTCGAGGAGTTTGATCTGGAAAACGTTCCGGATTCCGAGATCGCCGAGCGGCTAAGGTCTGCCGGTGCGGAAGTCGAAGAACTCCCGGGCTACGTCGCGAAGCATCCGTTTCGCGTCACTGTTCGAAAACAGCTTTCGGATGCAAGCCTGAACTTCTATAAGGACCGGACGGAAGCTTCGGCAGCCGACGAAGAGACTCGCGAATGACGACAATGACGACAAGCGAAGAGTACGCGGACCTTTGGGCGTACGTCGAAGAGCGAAGGCCCGGGATCGAGGCCGCGTTGCGCGCGAACCTTCCTCTCGCCCCTGCGCACGTAGAGACCCGGTTCAACGAGGCGCTCGAATACGCGCTCTTTCCGGGCGGGAAGCGTTTCCGGCCGGTACTTACGCTCCTCGGGGCGGAACTCGTTGGCGGCAACCCGGACGAAATGCTTCCCGCGGCGGCTGCTGTCGAGTTTATTCATACAAGCTCGCTGATCTTCGACGACCTGCCGTGTATGGACAACGCCTCCGAGAGGCGGGAAAAGGCGAGCCTGCACGAGAAGTTCGGCGAAGGGCTGGCGGTGCTGGTGGGCCTCGGGGTGCTGAACGCGGCGTATCCTTTGGTCTTCGCGAACCACGCTGGCTCGCCCGAGAAAGCGATCCAGGCTCACGCGGAGATCGTCGAGTGTATTGGCGCCGCCGGAATGGTCGGCGGACAGTCGGTCGATCTTGCGATGTTGAGCGGCGAGAACGGAGCCGCTTCGGAAGATCTTGAAACTGCCGAATCGATCAGAAATCTCAAGACCTCGGCACTGATGCGGCTCGCGCTCAGGACCGGCGCGATCCTCGCCGGCGCCACGTATATCGAGCTCGCCGCGCTTTCGCGATTCGCGGAGCTACTTGGCGACGCGTACCAGTTGAGCGACGATCTGCTGGATCTGGAGGAAGACGGAGAACTTTTCTCCGACGACAGGGCAACGCTCGCGATAGAGCGCGGCGAGAGCAACGCGCGATTCAGGCTTCGTAACACGATCGACGAGGCCAAGCGGATCCTCGTCGACAACTTCCCGAGCAGCCGCGCGAGGACCGTCCTCGTTCAGCTGACCGATTACCTCGCCGAACGAAACGCATAAGATTCGACGACCGACCCGAATGACCGCCGACTCCCGAATCGAGAGAGCCTACGAATACTGCGAGAACGTGACCCGCAGGCACGCCAAGAGCTTCTACTTCGCCGCAAGATTCCTCCCCAAGTTCAAACAGCCCCCGGTATTTGCGATCTACGCGTTCTGCCGTCACGTCGACGACGAGATCGACGAGTCGGACTTCAGGACCGAGGAAGAGGCGGCCAGGGCCGTTGACGAATGGCGCAGGCGTTTGGATGATGTCTTCGATTCCGCGAGGTCCGGCAATGCAAAAGCTGCGGCCAGGCACGCCGCCGAAGGGCCCAGGCAGAAGGCTCTGGAAGACGTCTTCACTGCCTGGAGGCACATGCTCGGACGCTATCACATTCCCAGGGAGATCCCGCTCGATCTGATCCGCGGCGTGCTGATGGACACCTGGAAGAAACGCTACGCGACCTTCGAAGAACTCTACGTATACAGCTACCACGTCGCATCGACCGTCGGGCTGATGACGTCGCCTATTCTCGGTTACTCGGACGACGAGGCACTTCTCTACGCCGAGAAGATGGGCGTCGCGATGCAGTTGACGAACATACTTCGCGACGTTAAAGAGGACGCCGAAATGGGCCGGATCTATCTTCCGGCGGAAGACCTCGACCGGTTCGGCGTCACCGAAGCGCAGATCTTCGAAGGCGTCGCGGACGAACGCTTCCGCGAGATGATGGCGTTCCAGGTCGCGCGAGCGAAGGACCTGTACGCCGAAGGCGAAAAGGGAATTCCGTACCTCGATCGCGATTCGAGGTTTACGGTCCTTCTGGCGTCGCGTATCTACGCCCGCATTCTCGATGAGATCGAGGCGCTCGACTACGACGTCTTCCGCACGCGGGCCCACACGACGAAGGCGCAGAAGCTGCTCTCGATGCCCGGGATCTGGTTCGAAGCAAAAAGAATGACCGCTCCTTCAGCGATTACGGAATAATCCGGCGCTTCCTTGGATTCATCAGGCTTCGTACAAAATTTCGGAGGAGATCTGATGAACAAGTTCCTTATTGCCGCGGCGCTTGCCGTTCTCACAATCTTTGTCCCGTTCGCATCCGCGCAGGGCCCCGAGACCAACTCGAAATCCGTAAACGATGAGCTCCAGGAGATGGAGAAGCGCTCCGCCGAGAGGCTTCCCGCCGAACTGCTCGAGGCCGGTAAGAAGGCCGAGAAAGAGGTTCGCGAGACAGGGATCCTCGAAACCGCGCTGAACGTCGGCGCACAGATGCCCGCGTTCTCTCTGAAGGACGCGTACGACAAACAGGTCACGTCGGGCGATCTGCTGAAAAATGGCCACATCGTTCTTGTCTTCTACCGCGGCGCCTGGTGCCCGTTCTGCAATCTGTATCTGCGCGGCCTCCAGAGGAGCATCGGCGACTTTCGCGAGCGCGGCGCACAGCTTGTCGCGATCTCGGTCGAGCCGCCGGACCGCTCACTGAAGGTAGTGAAGGACAACAAGCTCGAATACACGGTCCTCAGCGATCCGGGCCTGGAGACCGCGCGAAAGTTCGGGATCGTCTACACGCTGCCCGATATCCTCGACAGCGCCGTCAAAGAACGCGGCTTCGACATTGGCAAGTACAACGGGACCGGAAAGTCCGATCTGCCTGTGTCGGCGACGTACGTCGTAAGCCGGGAGGGGAAGATCGAGTTCGCGTTCCTTGATGTCGATTACAAAAAGCGCGCGGCTCCCGGCGACATCCTGAAAACACTTGACCGTATCAACGGCTCCAACGACTGAGTCCGCGCGTTTGTGGTAATCTTTCAGGAGTTTTCACGGAGCTCCATATGAAAAGATTTACCTCCTTGCTCGTCGTCATCGCCCTTCTCGCGGTCCCGCTTGTCGTGACCGCGCAGAAGACCGGCCGTCCCGGAATACTTCAGCTTCAATCGCCCCAGAACCCAAGGCTCGGATTCGTGATCCACGGTGGAGCTGGCGTTATCACGCGGGGAAGCCTGACTCCGGAACAGGAGAAGGAATACCGCGCGAAGCTGGAAGAGGCCGTGCTTGCGGGCTACAACGCGCTCAAGGAGGGTAAGTCCGGGCTCGACGCGATCGAGATCGCGATCCGGATAATGGAGGACTCTCCGCTGTTCAACGCCGGCAAGGGAGCCGTGTTCACGGCGGACGGCAAGAACGAGCTCGACGCGTCGATTATGGACGGCAAGTCCCTGAACGCGGGTGCTGTGGCCGGGCTCCATCGCGTGAAGAACCCGATCACGCTTGCGCGTGCCGTGATGGAGAAGTCGTCGCACGTGATGATGATCGGCGACGGCGCGGAGAAGTTCGCGGAAGAGCAGAAGATCGAGCTTGTCGACCCGAAGTACTTTTTCACACAGCGCCGTTGGGATTCGCTCCAGAGGATCATCAAGGAAGAACAGGATAAGGCTAAGAAAGAAGGTTCGGCGTCCGTGACAAGGGAACTCGCGGAGAACAGGTTCGGTACCGTCGGCGCGGTGGCGCTCGACAAGGACGGAAACCTCGCTTCCGGGACATCGACCGGCGGGATGACCTATAAGAAATACGGGCGCGTCGGCGACGTGCCGGTGATCGGCGCCGGAACATATGCCGACAACGCGACGTGCGCCGTTTCAGCCACAGGCTGGGGCGAGTTCTTTATCCGGCTGACGGTCGCTAGAGATATCGCTTCGCTGATGGAATACAGGGCTCTCCCGGTCCAGCAGGCGGCGGATACGGTGATTCAGCAGAAACTTCAGAAGGCCGGCGGCGACGGCGGCGTGATCGCTATCGACAAGTTCGGGAACATAGGCATCTCGTTCAATTCCGAGGGAATGTACCGCGCGTACATCGACAAGGAAGGCAAGCCGGTCGTGGAGATCTACAAGGAGCAATGATCAATGGTCATCGGGCAATGACCAATGAAATCGGAACCCGGAGCGCAAGCGACGGGCAAAACGGAGCGCCCGCGTCCCGCGGGCATTGAGCGCAACGCGCGAACCGGGCGAAAACCAAACCGCAGAGCACGCAGAGAGCGCAGAGACAAGATGGGGACACTTTCCCTCCCCCGGATTCTTTGGCGACCCGTCGATGCGGGACGCGTCCCGTAGGGACGGCCGTATCTTAGCCCCGGTCTTCAGACCGGGGAACGGCACCCTCCCCAAAGTATCTTGAGCCGCTTCAGCGGCTACACGATCCTTGACTATTGAAGAGCGCCATCGGCGCGCAATGTTAATAGCAACGCGACCCGTCCGAGATCTCCGGCTCCGTACAGCCAAATGTCTGTAGCCCTCGGAAGAAGAATTAGCCACGGATTGACACAGATGAACACGGATCTTCATGGATCGCTGATCAATGACAGTTGAACAATGAACCTCATATCGACTTCGAACGGCCTTTCGACCACTCCTTCATCTCGAACCTGTCTTTGTCGCGCTTGTCGATCTTTCCTTCAAAGTCCAGAGGCTCGTTGTCCTCGAAGTTGATCCCCATCGCGTGGGCGTTCTCTTCGACGTCGGACTGATCGGGGGTCGGGTTGTGGCCGAAGACGGCCTCGGCGCCGCTGTCGTTCGCGTCTTCCCATTCGGCGTCTATGTCGCCGCCGGAATCCGCCGGGGAAGTGGAATGATGTTCGAGAAGTCTTTGTTCGAGTTCGTGAGGCGCCTGCGGGGCGTGGAGGATCTCTTCTTCGATAAACTCGCGGATCTCTTCGTCCGGAGCCGGCTCGTCGCCGTAGAATTCAAGTTCGCGGCCTTTCATTGCCCGATTTCCTCCTGAATTGTTTCTTTACGCCTGTAGGATATCACAATCCGTAGGGCGGCAGGAGGGCAGGCGGCGGCCGCTCGACGCGCCCTTAAATGAACACGACGGATTGCGAAGATGGTATCTCGAAACGCTTCCGGCACCGGTCGTTCGCGCACATAAGCTGATCGTCGATACGGACCATATAGTCCCTCGATTTCTCGAACTGCATCCTTTCGTGCTCGTTGAGCCGTCCGGGGGCATTGCGTTTCTTGGTGCGCTTCAGCCAGCGGACCTTGTAGTCGTTCCTCTGGCCGCAAAACGGGCAGGAGTAGTTCGCCGTCTTCACTTCCTGCCGCTCGTCAAATATGTCTCTTTCGTTCATCGGAAACTATTGTAACCCTTTATTCCTCTTGATCAGCTAAATCCTTAAGATACCTGAAACTGAATATCCCCGTTTCGTGCCCGTCGCTGAAGTGGAAGTTCAGTGCATAGCGTCCGACCACGGATATGTGGGAGATCGATACGTCCCCGGGGACCGATTCGTTCTTCAGCATCTTCTCGCCTGTCCATTCGTTGATGCATCCCGCGCACGGGCAGGCGAGCCTAAGGCGGCGCGCTTCATAAGTGTTCTCGGTCGAATCCGACCATTCGATCGTCACTGCGTGTTCGCCTTCGTCGATTATCTTCAGAGGTTCGATCACAAATATTCCTCCGGACCCGGCGGCCCGTTCCTTCTCGAAGGCGGCTTAGGAAACACCTTTCGGTACGCCGCGACGTTGGCAGCGAGCATCACCGGCACCACGAAATAGAGCCCCACGCAAAGCGCGAGGTATCCCACAATTGTAACAACGAAGCTCGCCGCCCAAAGCCCCGTCACGCCTTTCAGATTCTTCAGAACCGCCCTCGCGCTGACCGTGACCGACTTCCACGCCGAAAGCTCGCGGTCCACGATCAGAGGGAACGAGAACATTATCAGGGTGTGAAGGCAGACCATCACGATCGCGACGATGAACTCGATCACTATCGTGCCCGTGAGCATCGCCCAGAGTTCGTCTTCCGTCATCACCGTCCCGGAAAGCGTGGCGAGCAGGAGCGGGACATAGATAGTCGCGACAAGTACAACTACCGGCACGATTATCAGCGCGGTCACGAACAGGCTGGGCCAGAGGTACCGGAAACCCCTGAACAGGTGCTCGATCGAGACATCCTCTCCGTCGAGCGCGCGGAAGTAGCAATAAAAGATTCCGCAGACCATCGGTCCGAGCAGTATGTACAGGCTGAACGCGCCGATCAGGATCCCGACGATGGTGATGACGAAGATCAGCCAGTAATGCGGCTTGATCGCTTCCCAGCCTTCGCGGTAACACTCGATCGGCCGTATGACGCCGGTTCGGAACTCGTTATCCTGCATATCGAAGTGATCGTGCCGGTCCGGCCCAGAGGTCATTCGGAAAGTTCGGGGTCGTAGATCTCCCGGATGTAATCACGCAGCATTCTGTCACTGCTGAATTCGGGCGTTAGCGAGGCGAGCGACTCCTTCATCTTCGCGATCCACTTGAAGGGAAGTCCGTGCTCATCGCGGTCGTAGTAGTCCGGGACGATCTCGTTCTCGAGAACCGAATACAGCGATTCGGCGTCATTCTCGTCGTTCGTTTCGTCCGTCTCGGTCTCGTCCTCGTGCCGCGGGCCGATCGCGAAGCCGTTGCCGCCGTTGTATCCCTCGATCCACCAGCCGTCGAGGACCGAGAAATTCAGACCTCCGTTCATCGCGACCTTCTGACCGCTGGTTCCGGAAGCCTCGAGCGGCCTGCGGGGAACGTTCATCCAGACATCGACGCCGCGGACAAGGTATCGCGCGACCTCCTGGTCATAATCCTCGATGAACACGGCGCGGTCCTGCCAGTTCGAATCGTGATTGATACTCATAAGCCTTTGTAGGATCGCCTTGGCGGTGTTGTCCTGCGGATGCGCCTTGCCGGCGAAGACGAACTGTACGGGCCTTTCGGGATCGTCGACGAGCGCGAGAAGGCGTTCGAGATCGTGAAGGATCAGGTCCCAGCGCTTGTACTTCGCGATGCGCCTTGCGAATCCGATCGTGAGCACGTTCTCGTCGAAGAGGCGCTTCGTGTCCTCGTGCTCGTGGATCGTGTGTTTGAGCCCGGCGTCCTTTCGGAAGGTCCGGTCGCGGACGTACGAGATCAGTAGGTTCTTCAGAAGCTGGTGTGTCTGCCACAGGTCCTTGTCGGGGATCGACTCGACCGCGTTCCGCCATTCAGAAGCGTCGGCCAGGAGGCTTTCCCAATGCCCGCCGATCGACGATGCATACAGGTCCTTCAGCGCCGGCGCGATCCAGG
>JAGFIQ010000036.1 GCA_024103495.1 Aridibacter famidurans | reverse complement strand
TCGACGGGTTCGACTTCGCCAGTACCGTCGTGATCGCCGCCGTCAGCGTCGTCTTCCCGTGGTCCACGTGCCCGATCGTCCCGATGTTTACGTGCGGCTTGCTCCTGTCAAACTTCTCTTTGCTCATAGTGTGTGTTCAGTCTCCTCTGAAAAAGTCACAAAAGTTGCTGTTAAATGCTTGCTCCCTGCACCTTCGCGATGATCTCCTCCGCGACGTTGTTCGGAGCCTTGTCATAGCGCTCGAAGTGCATCGTGGAGGTCGCGCGGCCCTGGGTCGCCGACCTGAGGTCGGTCGTGTAGCCGAACATCTCCGAAAGCGGAACGTAGGCGGTGATCACCTGGACGTTGCCGGGCCTCGGCTCCATCTTTTCGATCTGGCCGCGCCTGCGGTTCAGGTCGCCGTTAACCGCACCCATATACTCCTCGGGGGTCACGACCTCGACCTTCATCACGGGCTCGAGAAGCACCGGTTTGGCCTTCTTCACTGCGTCCTGGAATGCGAGGCTTCCCGCGATCTGGAAAGAGCGTTCATCCGAGTCGACCTCGTGGAACGAACCGAAATTCAGTGTCGCCTTGATATCGACAAGCTCGTAGCCCGCGAGGAATCCGCGCTGCAAAGCATCCTTGATGCCGGATTCGACCGGCTTGATGAACTGTCTGGGGATCGCGCCGCCGGTGATCTTGTCCTCGAAAACGAAGTCCTCGCCCGGAGCGGGTTCGATCGAAAGCTCGACGTGCGCGAACTGGCCGCGTCCGCCCGACTGCTTCTTGAAGATCTCCTTGCCGTCGGCCGGGATCGTGATCGTTTCGCGATACGCCACCTGTGGCTTGCCGACGCTGGCCTCGACACCGAACTCGCGCTTCATGCGGTCGACGAGGATCTCCAGGTGGAGCTCGCCCATTCCGGCGATGATCGTCTGGCCGGTTTCGTGATCGGTCGAAACCTGGAAGCTCGGGTCCTCCTGTGCAAGGCGGTTCAAAGCGACGGACATCTTGTCCTGGTCGGCACGCGTTTTCGGTTCCACCGCGACCTGCACGACCGGATCGGGAAAATCGATCGACTCAAGAATGATCGGATTATCCTCGGCGCAGATGGTGTCACCGGTCGTGACGTTCTTCATTCCGCCGATCGCAACGATCTCGCCCGCGGCCGCCGAATCGATATCCTCGCGCTTGTTCGCGTGCATGCGCATGATGCGTCCGACGCGCTCTTTCGTATTTTTCTTAGCGGTGTTCAGGACGTAGGAACCGGCGTTCACCGTTCCGCTGTAGATCCTGACAAAGGCGAGCTGGCCGAGATGCTTGTCGACCATCAATTTGAAAACCAGGCCGGAGAAGGGTGCGGAAGAATCCGCCTCGCGCTTTTCAACCTCTTCGGTATCCGGGTTGACGCCCTCGATCGCCTTGACCTCGAGCGGGCTCGGAAGGAAATCGACGACAGCGTCAAGAAGCGTCTGGACGCCCTTGTTCTTGAACGCGGTTCCCATCACGACCGGGACACATTTCAGCTGGAGGGTGGCCTCGCGAAGGGCTTTCCGGATCTCCTCTTCCGAGATCTCCTCGCCCTCGAGGTACTTCATCATCAGCTCGTCGTCGACGGTCGCGGCGGCCTCGATCATCTTCTCGCGGGCCGCTTCGGCGTCCGCCTGAAGCTCGGCGGGGATGTCCCCGACGACGTACTCGGCGCCCTTCGTCTCGTCCTTCCAGAGCAGCGACTTCATCGTGATGAGGTCGACGACGCCCTTGAAGTGGTCCTCCATCCCGATCGGGATCTGGAGCGCGACCGCGTTTGCTCCGAGCCTGTCTTCTATAGATTTGAACGAACGGTCGAACGAAGCTCCTGCGCGGTCAAGCTTGTTTATGAAGCAGATCCTGGGAACCCTGTATTTGTCGGCCTGGCGCCAGACGGTCTCGGACTGAGGCTCGACGCCGGCCACGCCGTCGAACACCGCTACAGCTCCGTCAAGAACCCGGAGGCTGCGCTCGACCTCCATCGTAAAATCGACGTGACCCGGGGTGTCGATGATATTGATCCTGTGCTCGACATCATTGCGGCGCCAAAAGCAGGTCGTCGCGGCCGAAGTGATCGTGATGCCGCGCTCCTGCTCCTGCTCCATCCAGTCCATCGTCGCGCTGCCTTCGTGGACCTCGCCGATCTTGTGCGAAACACCCGTATAGAAAAGGATTCGCTCCGTCGTCGTGGTCTTGCCCGCGTCGATGTGGGCCATGATCCCGATGTTCCTGAATTTGTCCAGAGTGATCTTTGACATTTCTTTATCGCGCGCCGTGAACGCGTCCCGCTCCGCCCGGACCGGGACCTTCGGCCCGCCGTCCGATGTTTAGAATCTGTAATGCGCGAACGCCTTGTTGGCCTCGGCCATCCTGTGCACGTTCTCTCGGTTCCGCACCGAGCCTCCGCGGCCCTTGCTCGCATCGACGACGTCGCCGACAAGCCTTCCCTTCATCGTCCGTTCGCTGCGCGCCCTTGCGTGGCTGATGATCCAGCGGATCGCAAGCGTGTTGCGGCGGTCCTTGCTGACCTCGATCGGTACCTGGTACGTGGCTCCGCCGATCCTTCGCGACTTGACCTCGACCCCGGGGGCGACATTGTCCAGCGCATCCTGAAAGACCTTCAAAGGCTCTTCGCCGGTCTTCTCCGCGACCTCATCCATCGCGCCGTAGAAGATCTGCTCCGCGCGAGACTTCTTGCCGGTCTTCATGATCCCGTTAATGAACTTCGACACGACCACGCTGTTATAGATCGGGTCGGGAAGGATCTCTCTTTTTTCTGCGACTCTTCTTCTTGGCATATCTTTTCAGCCCTCAGCCTGAAGACTGTTTAGGTTACTTGGCCCCCTTCGGACGCTTGGCGCCGTATTTCGAGCGCCTCTGGTTCCTGCCTTCGACACCCGACGCGTCGAGCGTACCCCTGATCACGTGGTAACGGACGCCGGGAAGGTCTTTCACACGGCCGCCGCGGATGAGCACGATCGAGTGCTCCTGCAGGTTGTGGCCTATGCCCGGGATATAGGTCGTGACCTCGATCCCGTTGGTCAGGCGCACGCGCGCGACCTTCCTGAGGGCGGAGTTAGGCTTCTTCGGCGTCTGCGTGTATACACGCGTGCAAACTCCCCTCTTCTGCGGGCTGCCCTGAAGTGCGGGGCTGGCCGTCTTGTCCTTCATCTTCTTCCTGCCCTTTCGGACAAGCTGGTTGATAGTCGGCATAGTTCTGCTCGTTCCTGGCCGCCTTCGGCAGCCGTCCGCCGGCACGTTCCGGCGATCAAATCTGGGCGTCAAAAAGCGAAAAGCGTCCCGTAGCCTGCCTCTTACCGGATCGCATCCGGCAGTTAGCACAAGCGGCTACACAACGTACTGGTTTTCGACGGTTAAGTTATTATCAGGAACTCTTTACGCAGGAAAAGATATCTTCCTTCTTCTCAACTTTGCTGTGGCGTGACCTTTTCGTTTCAGGATTTGAGGTCCCTCCCGCGTCTTGCGAAGAGGCACCTTCTAATTTCGTAGGTTTTCTCTCGCCCCGCGCATCGCTTTTTCTCTCGAAACGGACACGCGGCTTTACGCCACAATAACTGTCGCTCCGTTTGCCGATAACGCCAAACGGCCTGCGTTTTCAATCCCTCCCAAAAAGGAGGGGATCAGACGAAAAGTCCGAAACTTCAGACTATAGATTTTGGCAAATTCATTGTCAAGCGCCGGATGGTCCAATTCGAACACGCGGGCCGAGGGCGGTCCGGGTTGTACCGCGGCGGTTAATTTGGTTAAATTTTGAGTTTATTTCAAACCAATGATTTGGACCTATACGATATGAGCGAAACAACAGACAGCAGCTATGAATCGGCGCTTGCGCGCCCTGCCGAAAATGACTGGGCGGAAGCGCTCGAGAAGCTCGCCGGCTCGGTTCACGAAGTGGACCGGAACGCGATGCGGATCTGGTTCCGGTTCTTTCCGCTTTCTCTCCGGGAGTACATTCTGTCCGCCGAAGACCGGGAAAAGACGCTTCACGGGCTGGCAATGCAGGGCGACTGGGACCTTTCCGAACAGATCGACACCTCGCACACTTTCTTGTACGGCTCGCGTTTCTGGCCTGCCGTAAAGAGAGCCGTCCTGAAGAGGAACGAGGATTTCGTGGAAGGAGCCGTCGAGCTGGACACTGAGATCGGCGAGGTGGCCGATGTTGTCTCGAAAGAGACCGGCGCCGCGCGCGAATTGACGCTCGGGATCTCCGCAGTCGGGCTGATGACGTTCCGCCAGACGGGAGCCGAGAAGTTCAAGGCGACATCCGGCGAAGGCTACAAGCCCTCGGGGATTTTGAAGCAGTCCCCTGAAAAGATCGTGGAGGCCCGTACGAGCGAACCTGGCCGGGGCCTGCTCGGATTTCTGAAGACGATCGACAAGGACTTCCGCGTGATCTGGGACGAGAACGACAAGCGGGCGAAGTTCGAGATCATCTTCGACGAAGAGATCGCTTCGGCGGCGGCCCGCGACCAGTCCAGGAACTGGCTTGAGGGCGATGAGCGCTGCATCGAGGGCGTGATCCCGGTAGAATGCCGATCGGCCGCGTGCGGCACTTGCTGGGTCGGCGTTCTCGGCGGGGAACAGAACCTCACGGATGTCGAGCCGCTTGAAAAAAGGCAGATGAAGGTCTTCGGTTACGGACAGAAGGACGAGAAGAAGCCGTTTATGAGGCTTGCCTGCCAAGCTGCTGCTGAAGGATCGGTCTCGATCGTGATCCCGCCGTGGAACGGTGTTTTCGGCAAGAAGGTTTACGGGAACGTCGAGAAGGTCGAGCTTGAACCGGCGACGTCCTCGGCGGCGAGGCTGCGCGAGACGATCTCGGATGTGCTGGATAGTTAGCTTTTATCGGTTGCCCGCAGCGCGAAGCGCTGCTCTAAACGGTATTATTTAGTACAGTTTAGAGCAGCGCTTCGCGCTGCATCTTGATTCAGGCCCGAAATGCCCGCAGATCAACCCACTTCAGGATCGAGCCTCTCCCCGGTCTGGCTCGTGGTCATCGCCGTCTCCCTTTGGAGCACCGGCGGGCTGTTCATCAAGTTCACATCGATCGACGCGGTCTCGGTCAACTTCGGCCGGGCGCTTTTCGCCGCGGTTACGGTCGCGTTGTTCACCTTCCGGAAGGGCCTCGGGCTAAGCTGGTTCACAATCATCTCTTCGCTCCTATACGCCGCCACGCTGAGCAGTTTCGTTTACGCGAACAAGACGACGACCGCCGCCAACGCGATCTTCCTTCAATACACGGCGCCTGTTTACATACTTATCGCCGCGCCTTTGATCCTGAAAGAGCGGTTCCGCCCGAAGGATCTGATCACGGTAGTCCTTTGCCTGGGCGGCATGAGCCTCTTTTTCCTGGAATCCGGCGCGTCGACCGATCTGGCTCCGGATCCGTTCAGCGGCAACATCGCGGGCCTTGTCTCGGGCGTATGTTTCGGGCTGTACTTCGTAACGCTCCGGCATCCGCGGTCGCTGGAGAAGAACCCCGCACTTTCAGTGTTTTACGGGAACGTGATCATCGTGATCGCGATGCTGCCCCTCCTGGTCCTGTATCCGCCGGAGGTTTCGGGGATCGATCTCGCCGCGGTCGCATATCTCGGCGTGTTTCAGATAGGCGCGGCCTACATTCTTTTCACGAACGGGTTGGCGAAGGGCGTGAGGTCGCTCGACGCGAGCATCATCGGCTTCATCGAGCCGCTCTTGAACCCCGTCTGGGTCCTTCTATTCCTTGGCGAGCGCCCGACCCGTTGGGCTTTGCTCGGCGGCGCGATCATTCTATCGGGCGTGCTTCTGCATACGTACCTGATGCAGAGAAGAAGAAGGAGAACGGTGAGCGGCGGAGCGCAGGCGTCCCGCCTGCATTGAGCGAAGCGAAGTCGTAGGCGATTTAAATTCGATCACTTACGAGATTCGAGGTCTAGAATTTCAGTCCGGCTGGCTGCTATCGCATTTATTCTCTCGCGACCTCCGCGCCGCTCCGATAAAAAATGTAAGACCAAAGCCACTGAATCGGCAGGGAGACGAGAAACGAGCCTAGGGATGCGAGTACGATAGATGTAAATCCGAAGCCGACATAGGCCTCGATAAACGGAAAGCCGCCGGCTCGCATACTTTGGTACATTACCAGCGAGGTCACAAGGATGAAGGAACCTAAGGAGCAAACAAGAAAATAGGTCCACGTGTCCCAATCTTTCTTGAGGGCCGAAAACAAGCACCAAGAGATACTGTAAGAGGCAAATCCTGCGGCGATCAAAGCCGGATTAAAGCGAAATCCCCAAGTGTAGATCGAGTCAGTCGGGCTACCCGTTTCCCACAGTCCGAAAGTAGAGAAGAAGGCGACGCAGCCAATAAGAATGAAGTAGTTCCAGCGGATCGAATCCATCTTCGGTAGAATACCAAAAGCCAAGATCCGCACAACATACATCGGTCAATTCCGAACCCGAAACATGCCGCCGCTGAAGCGGCCTGTTTTCTCACTTTGTCTCTTGCCCCGGGCCGCGGCTTGGGCTTGCTTCGGGGCTATCGTCCGCAGCCACTCCACGGACTAAAGAATTCCCCGACTTAACAGACCCGCCAAATTCGGTAAACCCGGGAAACTCGTTCCGCCGCTGACGCGGCGAGGGTTGATTGTCGCGATCGTGCGTTCTACAGACCTGCCGCGCCTACGGCGCTGTCCCGCCTAGTCAACTGACCGAATCTCGTGCGGCAAATGCAACGTCGAACTCGGATAACAAAGAAAACTCAGCCAACTCTGAAAACTCAGCCAACTCGGCGAACCCCCAACCCCTTCTGGAGTGCCTTTGCATTTGGTCCTATTATGTTAAGATGGTGCTAAATTTCAGCATTGGCGGACCTCCTCAGAAGCCTTCAAAGGGCGCCGGAGAGGTTCGCTAAAAATTCTTTAGGACACAAGTTTTGGAGCATTCATATGACCGACATTAACGTCCCGGACGGCGTCAGCAACAAGGAACTTGTCCGCTGGGTGACCGAAATGGTTGAGCTTTGCAAACCTGACAACGTGTACTGGTGCGACGGCTCGCAGGAAGAGTACGATCGGCTTTGCGAAGAAATGGTCGAGGCGGGGACCTTCATTCGCCTGAATCCGGAGAAGAGGCCGAACTCGTTTCTCGCCCGTTCTCACCCGTCCGACGTTGCAAGGGTCGAGGACAGGACCTATATCTGCTCGATCGCGAAGGCCGACGCGGGTCCGACGAACAACTGGATGGCTCCGAAGGAAATGAAGGCCACCCTGACGCCCAAGTTTGACGGCTCGATGAAGGGACGCACGATGTACGTCATCCCGTTCTGTATGGGCCCGATCGGATCGCCAATCTCGATGTTCGGCGTTCAGTTATCCGATTCGCCTTATGTCGCGGTGAATATGCGGATCATGACGCGGATGGGCGATCAGGCCGTCGAGGCTCTCGGCAACGGCGATTTCGTACACTGCCTGCACTCGGTAGGAATGCCTTTGGAAGCCGGACAGGAAGACGTCACTTGGCCGTGCAGTCCCGATCCGAAAAACAAGTACATCGTCCACTTCCCGGAAGAAAGATTGATCTGGAGCTACGGCTCGGGCTATGGCGGCAACGCATTGCTCGGCAAGAAGTGCCTCGCGCTCAGGATCGCTTCCACCGTCGGGCGCGACGAGGGCTGGCTCGCCGAGCATATGCTGATCGTCGGCGTGAAATCCCCCGACGGAAGGAAGGATTATGTCTGCGCTGCATTCCCTTCGGCTTGCGGAAAAACGAACTTCGCTATGCTCATCCCGCCGAAGCCTTTTCAAGAGGAAGGCTGGGAGGTCACGACCGTCGGAGACGACATCGCCTGGATCAAGCCCGACGAAAACGGACGTCTTCACGCGATCAATCCCGAGGCCGGCTTCTTCGGCGTCGCTCCCGGCACGAACTACGAAACGAATCCGAACGCGATGGATTCGATCAAGGGCAATGCCATTTTCACAAACGTCGCGCTGACGGACGACGGCGACGTTTGGTGGGAAGGAATGGGGCCCGCGCCGGAACACGCGATCGACTGGCACGGAAATGACTGGACGCCGGCGAGCGACAAGCCCGCTGCGCACCCGAACGCGCGGTTTACGGCTCCGATCACCCAGTGCCCGGTCGTTGACGAAAACTTCGACAATCCAAAAGGCGTTCCCGTATCCGCATTCGTTTTCGGTGGAAGAAGGAACAGCGTCGTTCCGCTGATCCAGCAGTCGTTCAACTGGGCGTTCGGCGTCTATATGGCCGCGACGATGGGATCGGAGATGACGGCCGCCGCATTCGGGAACATCGGCGAGGTCCGGCGAGACCCGTTCGCGATGCTTCCGTTCGCCGGATATCATATGGGCGACTACTTCGGACACTGGCTCGACTTTGGCCGGAACATCCCCGAACCGCCGCGCATCTTCTCGGTGAACTGGTTCCGGAAGGGCGAGGACGGCAAGTTCCTTTGGCCCGGGTTCGGAGAGAACATGCGCGTGCTGAAATGGATAGTGGAAAGGGCGCGCGGAAAGTCGAAGGGCTACGAGACGCCGCTCGGCTGGATGCCTCGCTACGAGGACATGGACTGGCGGGGCCTCGAGAATTTTACGCGCGAGGATTTCGAGAAAGCGATGCATCTTGACAGAGACCTTTGGCTGAAGGAGATCGCGATGCACGACGATCTTTTCTTCAAGCTCTATGACAGGCTTCCCAAGGAAATGACTTTTATCAGGGAGTTGCTTCTTTCGAATCTTTGGAGGTCGCCGGAAATGGGTCTTGCCACTCCAAGGCCCGACGAGCAGGAAGTGGTTATGGCTCAGGCACAGGCTGAATAGAGCCGAAAGCACTTTAAGCGCGAAGGGAGACGGCAGGTTGCCGCCTCCCTTTTTTGCTGTGACTGCAGTGATCGCTACTGCCGCCTTTTGCCTAACCTGTCGGTGAGGGCTTTGTCGGCTTCCTTTGAAGGAAGAGCCGTTGGGCTTCCCCCTACGACTGTGAAGTAGATTCCGCCCCATCCTGCTTCTTCGTTGCCCATCGCAAGATTGATGGCGAGCCTCCTGCCTCTGTATCCGTCCCGTTCGATGCCGAGCTCAGTCACCGGCATCGTGCCGGGCGTAAGAGCCGCATCGAACAGCGCTCCGTCCATGCCCGTTTCGGCGACGATCCGCATCGGTTTGCCATTCACAGGATCTTTCATGTAGATACCGTCAATCGGTGCGAAGTACGTACCGTCCTTGCCTTGTACAGCTGTTCTGGCCTTGAACACGACGTTCGATTCGGAAACCGCAGCGAATGCCGACGACCGCCATCTGGGCGGTTCCGCGTCGATATCGTCTCCGCCGCCCGTTCCCGGTACCTTGCCGGAATAGACCCAGAACTGAAAGTCTGCAAAGCCGTTCAGATTGTCCGCCACTAGGTAGGTCTGTCTGGCGAGAACGTCGTAGATGAAGATGCCCTGGTTCGCGGGAACCTGCTGCATCTGATACCAGATGTCGTACTCTTCATCATACCGGCTTCTGGTATCCCCTCCCCGGCAATACGCCACGATGTCGGGATTCCCGTCCGCCGGGCAGTTCAGCCTGAGATTTCGCATTTCGTTGCCCCACGCACCCCAGAACGCCACGTAGCGTCCGTCGAAAGAAAGTCCTTCGCCGAGCCGGGTCAGTTCAGGAACAGTTCCCTCCAGACCCGGAGGCGGCGAACCGATCTCGACGATCGCCTCGAATGGCGCTCCGTCTTTTAGTTCCGCGATGTAGATGCCGCCGGCGTGCGGATCCAACTCATTGTCGAGCCCGAGAAATACGACCCTGTTACCGGCCACTGTCGGAGGCGCGGTCGAGTCAAACGTAAGCTGCCTGTACTTTGCGCTCGGCGGCTGTCCGGGGATTTCCATCATCGATGTGGCAATGACTCCTACCACATCGGTTCCGCCTCCCGGCGTGTTGATCAGAGGCCTGAAGAAGATCCCTGTCTGCTCCTCGTCGTCGACCGTGAAATTTCCTTTGAAAACGACGGTGCCGTCGTCCGTGATCGCCGCGCCTCCCGGAAAGACGTTGAACGGCAGGTCCTTGAAACCGGGGACGCCGAAGTACTCGAACCCGGGCGCCGGAGCAAGTTTCGATGCTCCGTTCAACAGCAGCTCGGTTCCCAACGTCGCATAAATACCCGTCGTGCCGATCCTTGTATCCGCCCCGTCGGGCAGGTCGTATCTGTAGACCGGTTTGTGTAGTCCCGCAAACGCGACGTAGTCGGCATTCTGCGCGATCCTCGGGAAAGAGGAAAACTCCTGAAACTCCGTACCGAGGTTGTTCGGATACGGAACCTGGATTCCGAGATCAGCGATCGCGACCACCTTCCCGGTGTTTGCCTTTCTAATGTAAATGCCAGTTGCACGCCTCCCGCCGGTACTTCTGGCCCTGAATGCGATCACTCCGTCGTTGTTGATCGACGGCTGGCTGTAACTGCTGAAATTCGCGTTGGAGTTGGGGATCGTGAAACTGTTGTTCACGACCGTATGCCACTGCAATTCTGCAAACTGTGCTTCCGCCGATGCCTTTTTCACCGCCGAAGTCGATTGACCGCTGTACGCGATGAGGAAGCTGGCCGCAAGCACCACTCCCAAAATCGTGAATAGTCTGGTTCTCATGGTTCACCCCCGTGTTGAGCGCCGACCAACCGCCAGACAGCGGAACCGCGATCGGCTTGTTGCCTTGTCTGAAAAATGCCGGGTTACTCCCGGCGATGATTGCCGCGATCCTTTGACTTTCCTTTTCTGAGCCTTTCGGTTCGGATCGAAAAATTTCAAAGACCGTAATGACTCGTCGTAACCATAGAAGCGCAAGCGGGATGCCACTGGAAAGTGCCAAAGGCCGCCGATTAGGCCCGTAAACACAGCACTTCCTTGACCGGAGCCGACGCCCGCGCGTAGGACTGCGGATTCTTGCCCATCCGAGCGTGCGATATGTCGCGGGACACGAGTTACGAATTCAGCCAGAAATTCAGAAGCCGGGAATCCGGGTCCCGGCTTCTGCGCTTCAGCTAGCTTCGATTCTTAGCGGAGGCCCGGTCTTTTCTGACCTCTTGCAGGTGCCTTGACCAAGTTGGTCGGCGGATTGGAAATGTTCGTTAAGTAGATACCAGCCCAGCCGTCCCCTTCGGTACCCATCTTGGCGCTGATCGCCAGGTAGCGGCCCCGCAGCGCCTCGCGCTCGAGACCAAGCTCGGTGATCGGATAAGCCGCGCGGATAGCGGGAGGAATGTGCGGATCGAGTATGCCTCCGTCCATTCCGGTTTCAGCGATCGCCAGAATCTCGGGATACGAACGGACATCGGCGATGTAAATGCCGTCGATCGGATCGGGATATGTGTTGTCTTTCCACATGATTCCCGTGCGTGCTTTGAAGACGATCGTGCCGTCGTACACGCTGAAGTAGGCGCTCGATCTCCACCTTGGAGGTTCGCCTTCGCTGTGTCCGCCCGTGGTTCCGGGTACCATCCCCGAGTAGGTCCAGAACAGGAAGTCGTCGAACTCTTCTGTGGTCACGATCCGGTAGAAAGTGTCGGTGAAAAGGTCGTAGACGATCACTCCCTGGCCGAGGGGCACTTTCTTCTCCTGAAACCATCTTCCGGTCTCTTTGTCGAAAACGCTGTTCGGATCGACTCCGTTGCAGTAGGCAACACGGTCGGCGCCTCCCTCTTCAGGACAATAGAGCCTGACTGTCTTCGTTTCATTTCCCCAGGAAACCCAAAACGCAACGTACCTGCCGTCGAACGAAAGTCCCTCACCAACACCGGTGAGTTCGTCGATCTTGAGCCCGGGGAGCGTTTTCCCGATCTCCGCGATCGGCGCTAGTTCCGGATTGGGTTTGATCGGTGCCGCGTAGAGGCCTCCGAAATGCGGATCGTCCTCATTATCGAGCGCGACAAATACAGCCACACTGTCCACCGCTGATGGAGGCGCGACGGAACCGAACGTGAGTTCCTTGTAGCCGAAGTGCGGCGGCGCGCCGGGGATCTCCGTGTCAGTTGTTGCGATCGCTTCGGGCGCATCGAACCCGCCGCCGGGCGTGTTGAACACTCTTCGATAGAATGCACCCGTCTTTCCGACACCTTTGACCGTGTAGTTTCCCTTGAAAACTATGGTGCCGTCGTCAGTCACCGCCGGTGAGCCCGGAAAAACGTCGAACGCGACGTTGTTGTCCGTCCCCGGCACGGAATAGTGTTCAAATCCGGGGACAAGCCCGAGTTTCGATGCCCCGGTCACCACAAGGCCGTCCCCGCGCATTACGTAAACGCCGGTCGTTCCGGCCCTCGTCTCGCTTCCGTCGGGAAGATCATAGCGGTAAACGGGCTGGTGATTTCCTCGGGTCGCGACGATGCCTGTGTTTGGCGAGATCCGCGGGATTGACGGGAATTCGTTGAACATCGTCCCCAGATTGTTCGGGTACGGCACCTCTGCAGTCAGATCCGCTAGAGATGTCATTTCCGGGCCGTTTACCCGGCGAACGTAGATACCTGTCGCGCGAGGCTGTCCCCTTCCCCTTGCCCGGAAAACGACGTGCCCATCGGCGCTTACCGAAGGCTGGTTGTAACTGTTGAACTGTTTCTTTGTGTTAGGGAGGTAATTGGAATTGTTGACCACCGTCCTCCATGCGAACGGGGCGTAGTCGTATCGGGCCGGAATGGTCCTGTGAACCGCCGTTTCGCCGGCGGAACCCGGATAAGCAGCCGAGACTTCCCGGCTTTCGAGATTCCATACAAGGATCGCAGCAGAACCGAGAAGGACAGCTCCGGTCACGAGGATGAGCAGCTTTTTCATCTCGCACCTCCGTTGCCGCGGAATAAGTACCGCGCCGCAGCTAATAGAAATGATCCGTAAGACCCGCGGCCTCCGGATCGAATGAATTGCAGTGAATTTGATCCGATAGAGCTTTCACACTTAATAAATTCGAATGGCAAAGTGCATTCCGTTCGAGCTCGATGCAGAAACGCCCCTTTTATGGCCCCGAAGGCGGTCCACATCTCGGAATTACAGCAGCGAAGGTGAATTTTCCCGCGATCGCGCGGAATTCTTCCCGGTGGGATATCAGGAGAATAGTGCTCCGGCATCTGATACAATTCCTATTCGCGCCTTTTTGATTTACAGTCGGAGACAGCCAAATGGCATCTTCTGTCGAAACACTTTTTGGGGAATTGAACTGAAATGAACGAATCTGCTTTTGTAAACCAGGTGCGCGGACTTTCGGCGGCGGACGCGCTTCCCGAGGACCGTGCTGCCTTCATCAGAAAGACCTATATCCACCTGGCGGGCGCGGTACTGCTTTTCGGAGCGATCGTGTCGTATCTGATAGGTTCCGGACGGGGAATATGGATCGCTTCGACGATGCTCAGTGGTCCTTATTCCTGGCTCATCGTCCTCGCCGCATTTATGGGAGTCTCCTGGCTTGCGCAGTCCTGGGCGCAGTCTTCGACCTCGAAGTACATGCAGTATATGGGGCTGCTGCTGTTTACCCTCGCCGAGTCGATCATCTTTCTTCCGCTGATCTATATGGCCGCGATCCAGTCGGACGGAATGAGCACGATCCTCCAGGCTGGAGTCGTCACGGGCGGACTCTTCGCGGGACTTTCGGCGGTCGTCTTCCTGACGCGTAAGGACTTTTCCTTCCTGGGGCCGATCCTTGCGATCGGTGGATTCGTCGCGCTCGGGTTCATCGTATCCGGGATCCTCTTCGGTTTCGGACTCGGGAGCATTTTCGCGTTTGCGATGGTGGCGTTCGCGGGCGGCGCGATCCTTTATGAAACGTCCAACATACTTCACCACTACCGGACAGATCAGCACGTGGCGGCCTCGCTCGGCCTGTTCGCCAGCGTGGCGCTCCTCTTCTGGTACATACTCAGGATCTTTATGGCGAGAGACTAGGATATTGGGCCTCCAGAGCCCCTTGAGAATAGGAGAGGGACGCTGACCCTTCGCAAAACGCGATAGAGATCAGCGTCCCCTTTTCGTTCTTGACACCCGGGAATGTAAACAGCCTGCTGCAATGGCCGTGCGGGAGGTCAATGCGGTGCAATCATCTCAAAGGAGGACCAATGTTCGAATATCTTATTTTTCGCGATCAAAGACTTACCGGTAACCTTCCCTTCCTGACGGCACTCACCATTACTTACAACCTGAACGCCACCGTTCCTTTGCGGAACGCTTTCAACAGGGTCGACACGTCCATAGCGATCAACGGAGGAAAACTCCATACGATCTTTATCCTTTGTCACGGATACGCGGGCTCGAACAACAATGCGCAAATGTCGATGGATGCCGGCGGAATGGGACTTCAGCTCGGCCAGGAGGACGTGCTTCACAATAATGTAAGCATGTGGGACGCGATCAAGGACCAGACGGAGAACATCGTCGTCTACTCCTGCGCCGCGTCCAACACGGAAGCCGGCAACGAAGGCTCAACCGCGGACGGCAAGTATCTGATGGGAGCACTGGCGATCCACACGAACGCGACCGTCTATGCGGCGGACCGGATCCAGTGGTACAACCCGGACCACTACGACTTCGGAAGGTGGGAAGGAGATCTTTGGAGGTTCCCCGCAAATGGCGAACCCGGCTCGCGAACATCGGGGCCTCCCGTCTCGATACGCGATGTGATGTAGGCTTCTTATTCGGTCTCCCGACAGAAAGAGCGCCGAATCCTGCAGCCTTCAGAGCAAGGGATCCCGGCGCTCTTTCTGAACAGGTCGTATCGACCGTTTATAAACTCTCGAGATCTTCCTTGATACCCAGAGTCTTTATCAGCCTGTGAAGGTAGTTCGGATGTACGTCCAGTATCTTCGCCGTGTCAACATAGCTCCCTTCCGCCTTGCGAAATGCCTCGATTATCATCTGCTTCTTCTTGATCTTTACGCCTTCCTGCAGCGGCACAAGCTCGCCGGAACCTTCATCCGCCGCCGGGTTCTCAACCGCAAACTCTTCAGGCAGGTCCTCCGCCGCCACCCATTCGCCGGAACTCAGGATTACCGACCTTTCCACCGCGTTCTCAAGCTCGCGAACATTTCCCGGGTACTCATAGGCCAGAAGCCTGTCCCGCGCACTCTCTGAAAAACCCCTGAGCGCTCTGCCGTTGCGTCGGGCATAGTCCCGCAGGAACGCCTCCGCCAGGGGCATCACATCGCTCCTGCGTTCACGAAGCGCAGGCATACGGAACTTCATCACGTTCAGCCGATAGAAAAGGTCCTGGCGAAAGCCTCCGTTCTTCACTTCTTCTTCCAGGTCGCGGTTCGTCGCGGCGATCACCCGGACATTGACTCCGATCTTCTCTACCCCACCGACCCTCTCGAGTTCGCGTTCCTGAAGAACACGCAGAAGCTTCGCCTGGAGCGTCAGCGGCAGCTCGCCGATCTCGTCCAGAAACAGTGTGCCGCCGTCGGCGATCTCGATCTTGCCCTTTTTCTGAGTAACCGCGCCGGTGAACGCGCCTTTTTCGTGACCGAACAGCTCGGACTCGAGAAGGTTTTCCGTCAGAGTCGCGCAATTGATGATCACGAACGGTTTGTCCTTCCGGCGGGAGTTGACGACGATCGCCTTGGCTGCCAGTTCCTTTCCCGTTCCGCTCTCGCCCTCGATCAGGATCGTGGCGTCGCTCGGCGCAGCCTTTGCGATGAACCCGTAAACGCGCTTCATCGCCTCGCTTTCGCCTATCATCTTCTTCTCAAGCGAGTTCGCCGTTTTCAACTTCGCATTCTCGATGCGGAGCATAGAGAAGTTCCTGGCATTTCCGATGGCGATCGAGGCGATAGAAGCTATCGCCGTCATAAAGCGGACGTGGCTTTCGTCAAAGCTCTGGTCGTCCACCGAGGTCGAGAGATAGATCACACCGTGTACCGTGTCGTAGAGGTACATCGGAACGCAGAGAAGCGAGGACACTCCCGCAACAGCGACGCTCTCGGGGGTCATTTGCCTGCTGTCGTTGACGATGTCATTGGCCAGGACGACCGTCTTTTCGTCGATAACCCGGCTGATTATCGTTCGGCTGACGTGTACATGCCCGCCGGAGCCGCTTTTGTTGAGACCGACGACTTCCGCGAGGCCGCCTTCGTCGTCCACAAGGATGATCGCTCCGGAGCTAGCAGGCACAACCTCCAGGATCTCGCTCAAAAGCTCTTTCTGCAGTTCCTCGACATCGTGTATGGCGTTGATCTTCGCCGTGACCTTCAGGATCGCGTTCAGATCCCTGGCGATGCTCGCGACGACATTGTCCATGTCCAGGGAAACGAACTCTTCCGGAAGCTCAACCGCCGTATCGTTATCTATCTCGACATCGCAGAATCTGAGCTCCCTTTCCGCGGGCCGCTCGAAGATCATCGCGAAATCGCCGGCCGTGATCTTGTCCCCGTCCCTCAACTCGTAGTTCTCCGCCGGCTTGTCGCCGACGAGCGTTCCGTTAAGGCTCCCGAGATCGTCGATGATGTAACGGCCGTCAGAGTATGTGATCGCGAAGTGCTTCCTGGAAATGGAGGGGTGTCTCAGGCGTATGTCGTTGTCGTCGCCCCGGCCTACAAGCGTGCGGGTCTCCTTCAGATCAATGCGTTTCTCCTTGCCGTCCGAGAACGTGATGCGTATCCGTGCTTTCGTATTTCCGTCCACTGCTTCAATACCTTGGAGCTATCTTTTAGGTTAGTCGGGCTAACCTACAAGATAGGACAAAGAGCCCCGCATCGCCAAAGGAATTCGGGCAGCGGGCGGAGCCGAGTTTGTAAATCCCTGAAATGATTGGGTTTATCACTTTAGAGGTGAGGCCTGCCGAACATGGCACGTTCATTGCCATTATCCAGATCGAACAGTTGTTCAAATGTTCATTCCTATGCAGGTGATACGTCCGGGGGCCGCTGAGGTTCTCAGCCCCCCGGACAATTTTCATTAAGGAGAAATACATAAATGCTAAAGCACTCATACAAGGTCATCACACTTGCGATCGTTCTTACGCTGTCGGCGGTCATCGTTAGCGCCGGCTCTGCCGGAGCTTCGGACAGCATCACCTTTGACGTCCCCTTCGACTTCCAGATCGGAAACGACAAGTTCGAGAAAGGCTCTTACAGGGTAACCCGCGAGAATCAGAACACGGTCCTGATCGAGAGTCTCGATTCAACCGACGCTGCTTTCATTCTCGCGGGCCGTTCGGGCGATCGCCTGAATTCTTTCAGCCAGAGCCAGCTTACTTTCTATAAATACGGTGAACGGTACTTTCTCAGGGAAGTGAAGTCGCCTGCGGTCTCGGCTGAGATCAACGAATCGAAATCCGAGAAGGCCGTTCGGAAGGAAGGCTATGAAAAGCTCGCCAAGGTGACGGTCAAAGGAAAGAAGGCCAAATAGAACCGATTCGGCCATTGCCCCTCCAGGCAATAGAAAGACCGGGTTCGTGAAAGCGGCCCGGTTTTTTCACTTGGAGCGCGGGCGTCCTCGCCCGCTTCGAAAGTGATGAGTGATGAGGACTGAGATCGGAACGCGGACGTCCCGCCTGCATTTCCGTTCAAAGGTCAAAGTTCAAGGTTCAAGGTTAAGAGCAGCGCTTGCGCTGCCGATCGTGATTGTCCAATGTGCAATGATCAATGACCAGTGAAGGAATGCACGCTCCCTGACGGTCCCGTTTCCGCCGACTGATCTGCTCACTGCTCACTGTCCATCGCCTCCTCCTCAAACGCCTCGAGCGCCGGATTACCCTCGGCGTCCTTCACAAGCATCTCGATCCTTCTTTCGGCGGCGGCCAGTTTCTCCTGGCACCGGCGCGAAAGCTTCACGCCTTCTTCAAACAGCTCGAGGCTCTTCTCAAGCGGAAGGTCTCCTTCCTCGAGCCTTGTCACGATCTCTTCCAGCGCTTCCAGCGATTCTTCGAACGATCCGTTCTTGCTCATATACTATTTGAATATCTCCTCAGCCTGCTTCAAAAGGTCTCCTATCCCGTCGATACCGAGCCGCCTGCCCACATCCTCGATCTTCCCTTCTCCGGCCTCCTTGGCGATCAATATCAGTTCCTGCCCGATCTTTCCCGCGATCTTGTTCGCGAGTTCTTCGTCCCGGACCTCCGTCACCCGCCAAAGGTCTCCGGAGCGCTTCATCGTCAGTTCAAGCGCGCGCTCCTCCGTGCCGCTGCGGATTACCGCCGAATCTCCATCGATCTCGATCTCCAAATACCTGTCCGCGCCGATCACGAGACCCCAAAACGGCACGTTCTTTAAGCCTGACGTTCGTTCGCGCAGAAGTCCCGGCAGTTCGGATCTCGCCCTCGCTTTCACAACCGGAAGTATGGGTGCCGCGACGATCTGGGCTTTCTTTATCGTCTCCGGCGGAAGTCCCCGCCCGTAAAGATCGATCGCCTTTTCAGTTACCTGGGGCACGAAATTTTCGACCACCGAGTCGACATCGACGAGCTCGGCGATCTTCTCCTGATCGTCCCGGTGCGCTGCTTCGACAAGCTCGGCCAGTGCGTACTGGGGAGAATCTACCAGGCTTCTCCAGTAGAAAAAGCCCGCCGCTGCAGCGACAACCGCCGAAACGGAAAGAATCACCGCAATTATCGCCAATGCCTTCAGCGCGCCCGCGCGCTTTTCGGCACGTCTTTCGGCATCCGCGGCAGCCGAAAGCACCGGGGATGCTCCCTCGTCTTCGATCACAACTTCAAATCTTGACTCCGGATTTCCCGTCATTCTCAGCTTTCCTCTTCGATACTTACAACGTCGGCATCGAAACTGCCCCGGTGCACTTTTACGTTTACCCGTGCGCCGACCGCGAGTTCTGACGCGTCCCTGACGATCCTGCCTTCGGCGTCCCTTGCGAGCGAGAATCCCCTCGTGAGCACCGCGAGCGGCGAGAGCGCGTCCAGCGAAGCGGCGCGGACCTTCAGGCTTTCCTCGGCCTTCGCCAGCCGCTTTCTGGCCAACGCAAGGCTCCTTTGCGCTGCCGAATCGAGACGGCCCCTGCGCTTCTCGAGATTCGCCGCGAGCCGCGCGGGCGACAGGCGGTGGGTAAGGTCCCTTGCAGAACGCGATCCCGTGTCCAATTGCCTCCGGAGAATATCGAGCGCCTCGCGAATCTGCTCTCGGATCCTCAAACGGGTGTCCCGGATATTCTGCGGGATCCGGAAGAAGACCTCCGACCGCTGTGCCTCGTTCAATCGGTGTCGAAGGCGGATCAGCTTGTAGTCCAGCGTTCGCCCGATCGAATCCCGTGCCGAGACCACTCGTTTTACGAGCACCGCTTCGCTCTCGGCCACGATCTCAGCTGCTGCGGACGGAGTCGCCGCCCTTACATCCGCGACAAGGTCCGAGATCGAGAAGTCGACCTCGTGTCCGACCGCCGAGATCACAGGGATCTCAGATGCACGGATCGCCCGTGCGACCTTCTCTTCGTTGAACGCCCAAAGGTCCTCGGCGGAGCCGCCGCCGCGGCCGACGATCAGCACATCGATCTTTTCGTCGTCCCCGGCTTCGGCGCTGTACTCGTTCACGAATTCGATCGCCTTCGCGATCTGACCCGCGGCGAGCTCACCCTGTACAAGCGTCGGAACTATGACGACGCTTACGGATCGGGCCCGGCGTTCAAGCACCGTGAGGATGTCATGAACTGCGGCTCCCGTTGGAGAAGTGACCACCCCGATACGCCTCGGAAACGCGGGAAGAGGCCGCTTCAGATCCTCGTCGAAAAGCCCTTCCGCCTGCAGTTTCGCCTTTATCTGCTCGAATGCGAGCGCCAGTGCGCCTTCGCCGACCGGTTCGAGGGTTTCGACGATGATCTGGTACTCGCCCCGCGGCGAGTAAACGGAGATCTTTCCGCGCACGCGCACGGCGTTTCCGTTCTCCGGCCTGAATCTTATCCGCATGTTCTGGCCGCGGAAACAGGCGGCCTTCACAAGCGAGTTCCCGTCAGTGAGTGAAAAATACCAGTGCCCGGAGGCGGCGGAATGGAAGTTCGTTATCTCGCCTTCGACCCAAACGCTTGAAAAACCCGACTCCAGTACCGAGCGGATTTCGGAGTTCAGTTCCGAGACCGTAACGGGTCCCTTCTCCTGTTCTTCGAACAATGATCGGAGGTCTTCCTTCATTTCGAGCCTATTCCGTCGGTTGAAGCGTACCGGACAAACGCGCCGTCGCGGTCTACTTTCACGCGGACCCTTGGAGGTGACCCGTCGCCGCGCGAACCCGATCGGTATCTTATCGTATAGGCGGTCCGAAGCTGGCTAACGATGTCGTCATAGGCCTTCTGGAGTTCGCTCAGTCGGGCGATCGGATAGTAAACACCGCCCGAGATCCGGGCCAGCGCCTCGCCCTCTTCCTGCGCGTTTTCCGAAAGCGTGAACGAAAGCAGTCTGTCCCTGAGCGGGTCAGAAGTGTCGCGAGTTGTGCCCGATGAAGAGCCGCCCGCCGCAACTCCCGCCGGGACGTAAAGCGGATAAACGAGCGCCCCGCTTTCCTGGAGCGACCCGACAAGCGCGCTGAACGAAAGGAACGAGCGGTTGTCTTCTCCGTCGGTCAGAACGACGATCGCGCATCGTTCGCCTTTCAAAGGCTCGAGCGTGTCCGCGAGAACATAGCCAAGCGCGTCGTAGAAGGCAGTCGGGCCGCCGGAATCAAAGCTGTCGAGGCTTTCGGACAGCACTTCGGTGTCCGTCGAAAACCCTGAGAGCAGCTGAATATCGTTCCTGAAGGTGATGATCGCGACCTTGTCGCGATCGTCGACGGTTTCGACAAAGCTTCGAGCCGCTTTTCTTATAAAATCGACGTAGTTCTGGATACTTCCCGAGACATCGAGCAGCAGTACAAGATTGAATGGCGCCGACGACGTTTCGACGGAAACTATCTCGCGTTCGACCCCGCTTTCGGTAACCGTGAACAGATCCGCCGGAAGGCCCCCGATCGCACGGTTGTTCGCATCTGTGACCTGTACGTTGACCGCCCTTATCTCGCCGCCCTGAACGGGCCTGCGATCCGGCGCGGGAACCAGTTCGGGGCCCGTGCGCCGCGGAGGCAGCGTGGCGGCGTATTCTCCGAAATACTTTGGGCTGGCGCGCCTTATCGCTTCCGACAAAAATACGTCGCCGCTTCGGACCATCGCCTTCGCCGCTTCCGTGAGCGGCCTTTCCGTCAGGGACGTGGGGACCTGATCAGGATCGACGTTCAGCAAGAGGATGCCTCGCGACGTGCGCACCTCGACAACAGTCTGAGCGGCTGATGGATCGCTCTTGAGTTCGCCTTCGATGATCGTCTTTCCTGCGTTCTTCTCTTCCGGTTCGGCAAGATCCGGATCGCTTAAGAACCTTGGGCGGGCAGCGGTCCATATGAACTTGTAAAGGAGATTTTCGGTCGGGAGATCCGCGATCACGGTTCCCGAGGTAGTTTCCGCGGAGATCTCCCGGAAATCCCCAGAAAAACGTATCTCACCATCGCGGCTCTCAAGCTTCACGGAGGATCTTGAAGGTACCGAGAGTTCAAGATCGATCCGAGCCTCCGAAGACGACGGAACGACCTCGATCGAGATCTTTCCCTTTTTCGAACCGACAACGACCTCTCCCCTCGAGAACGCCGTTGCGGAAACCGCACGGAGCGAACCGGCACCGGCATCGGCCGGCAGCACCGTAACGCTTATCTTCCCGAATTCGTTGACGACAGAGATCTCCTCTGCCGTGGCGAGCGTGTAAGTCTGGTCGTACTGCTGGGCGAACGCTCCAACGGAAAGGCCCAAAAAGAGCGCGACAAAGGCCTGGATTTTTACCGATTTAAGAGGGGACATTCCGGGAATTCTCAGGAAGTGCCGGAACCGCTGCTGATACGTCCGGACTGGATCAGCCTTCGGTTGACCCTTTCCTGCCACTTGCTCTGCGGGCTGTTCGCGCTGTTCAGTTTTCCGAGCAGGTCCTGCATCGACTCGCCGCCCGCCTGGCGGGTCTTGAAATAGATCAGAGCAGAAACCATCGAGGAAAAGGCGATGATCACGAGATGTATCGGTGTCCAGATAAGTTCGAATGTCGCTTCGATGATCGAGGCCCGGAACTTCAGACCGGGATCTTCATCCTCGTGCCCTGTCTCGCCGACCGAGATCCCTTTCCGGTTCCAGCTGACGTTCAGGTCCGAATCATCCTTAGCGGGAGAGGCGGCTTCCGACCTCTGCTTCTCCAACTCGGCCGCCGGCGTCACGCCGTCGCGTTTCATCCTCTCGATCTGCATCGATTTGTCGATGTTCCCTACGATCGCACTGATCGAAAGACCAAGCGAAAGAGGAAGGATCGCACTGATCAGAAAAATGATCGAGGCCGTCGCTATGATCGTAACTCTCGCGCGCTTATAGAGCTCGGCGGACCTGCGAAATGCCGCCCTGCCGCGAACTCCCTCCATCATCACCGAAGGAGCGATCAGCATGAACCGAGACGCAAGCAGAATTCCGGGCACGAACAAGAACACGTAGCCGACGGCGGCGATCAGCGAGCTGAGCGTCACAAGGCCGGCCAATGACTTGACGTGTGCCCGTACCTCCCTGAAAGCTGCGCGCAGACTCAATGGTCTGAGCGGATAAGCAAGGATCTGACCGACAAGCCAAGTGAGCATTCCTATCAGCATCGCAACTGCGATGATCTGCAGGAAGAACGTCACGAGGCTGAGCGAACCGCTGACGAACATCAAAAGCCCGCTCGATTCGAGATAGTCGGTCGAGAGTCCTATGTTGATCAGCACCCTAAGGAAATTCAGTGCGATGGGAACACTGAATGTGATCACCGTGAGGAGCATGATCTTGCCGATCCTCTCTCCGAAGATCGAAAGCGCTCGAGTGAAGAGCGACCCCAATCCTTCAGAATTCGCGCGAAGCTTGTTCGCAAAAACCTCAGCGCTCTGGGGCCTGTCTTCCGGAGACTTGGCCAGCGACGTCATCACCGTCTCGCGAAGCTTCCGCTTCACTTTCTTCGCGTCGAGCGGAGGCGGCGCGGCGTGCTTGTGGCCCTCCATCACTTCGACGTAGTTGCCCTCGAAGGGCAGACGGCCCGAAAGCATCTGGTAGACGATCACAGCCAGCGAATAAATGTCGGATCCCGAAGTGAGCCTTTCGCCGCGGCACTGCTCGGGAGACATGTAAAGAGGCGTCCCGAGAACCGCTCCCATCCGTGTCAGCGCGGCAGTTGACGGAGTAGTCCGGTCGGACCTGTCGGTCGACTGTACCCCGTCCTCGACAACGGTCCCGCGTCCGGCGATCGATGGGTCGGAAGACGCATCAGAAGAGCCCATGATCGCGGTACCGCTCTCCAGATTCACCTCCTTTCGGCGCGCACTTTCAAAATCAAGTTCCGGGTCGGAGTTCCCGTTTCCAAGCGCGAGCGTCTCATTCTCCGAGACAAGCGTGCGCGATCCCTCTTCGACGACAGTGGCCCCCTCATTGTCGGCAAGCGTTTCCTGAGCCTCTCCCACGAGGGTCTCGCCGCGTCCGGGCTGATCGCTGTACCTTCCCATCGCCGCGTTGGCAAGCTGGGTCTCCTCAAGCTTCGCGATACCGAAATCCAGCACCTTGACGGTATATCCGCCTCGCTGGTTCGGCTCGAGCCATATGTTGTCTGGTTTGAGGTCCCGATGGATGATGCCCTGGCGGTGCGCTTCCTCGACAGCGGAACAAACCTGCTCGATGATGTCGATGGTCCACGCTACGGGAAGCTGTTTCTCCTCATCCAGGATCTCGCCGAGCGTGCACCCGTCGAGGTACTCCATCACGAGGTAAGCGACTTCGGGGCCTTCCGTGGTCCCGGAAAACCCGAAATCGGTGACATCGACGACGTTCGGATGCCTAAGGCGGCCGGCCGCCTGCGCCTCCCTTCGGAAACGCTCCACGAATTCCGCGCGCTCCATAAAATCGGGAGCGATGACCTTGACCGCGACCGGCCTGCCTGTGCCGATGTGGGTCGCCAGATAGACGGTTCCCATCCCGCCCTTTCCGAGCGGCTTCTCGATGCTGTACTTCCCGTCCAGGACCTGGCCGACTAGTGCTTGCGACGCCATAGATTCAGTTGAAAACTCTAACTGTAATGGGACGACCTGTGCAAGTACCTACGGTCGTACGAGGCTTCTGGTTCAGGTTACGGCCTTAAACAAGAAAACGGACCCCCATTGGTCCGTTTCTCAAAGTATTCGGTTTGAATCAGGTCAAGGGACGATCACAACCCTCGAATCCCCCGCTGTGGTCTCGCGCTTTCGGAGCCGGATCGTGCCGCTGAACGAGCGGAGCGAAAGATTCGCTTCTCCGGAACATACCCTGCCTCTCAGGTACATCGCCGATTCGGTCTCGCTCTCCGTTATCACGGTAACCTCGAAGTCCGAAATAAACCGCCCTCCGTAAGCTGCATTTATCCAGAAACAGGCAGCTTCGGGGATCACGATGTTGAGAATTCCGTTCGTGGTCGCAAACTCGTACTTCCCGTAGTTCTTGATCTCTCCCAGGTAGTTGATCGAGCCGGAAATGGTAGTAGCCACGATGTCCTTCTGGCCGATCGACTGCATCGTGACCGATCCGCTTCTTGTCTTTGCTTTGAAATAATCGCCGGCATCGACGGCTTCAGTGTTGTAAGCGACTATGTTCCCCGTCGTCGTGGCGACTGCCATTTTCCCCTTTGAGTTATTGACCGTAACGCCGCCTTGCTGGGTGCTCGCCTCGATCCGGCTGGCGATGTCGTTCAGATAAATGTCGCCGCCGACGATCTCCACCGCTGCGCTTTTGATCCCCTCAACGGAAGTCTCGCTCGAAAGCCCCTTGATCGTCACCGAAGCGCCGTTGGGAACGTCCAGCTCGATCATCTCTCCCGTGACGCACTTGTCAGTTACCGCGCCGGCCTTTTCGGGCTCGTAACCGAGGACCTCGACCCAGTTCGGGACCTTCTCACGGTCCCGCTCAAGTACCTTCAGACCGAGCTCCTTCCCACCCCTGTGAAAAACCCTTACCTCTTTCCGATTCCAGCCGTTGACCCTGACCGCGCCGCGCCGAACGCAAAGGCTGACATATACGTCGGGCCTCACGGCGATAGCTTTTTCTGGTGGAAGCGTCCCGTCGGAGGAAGCCCACACAGCTACAGTAGGCCGCACCTTCGGCGCGCTCGGAGGCTTCGGCGGATCGGGGGGCTTGGGAAGGTCCCTGACCTTCCAAACCGACTTGTCTTTCGGCTCTTTCGGTGCTTCTGCCTCGTCCGACTGTGCGTACACGCGGGAGCCGGCCGCGCCTGCGGCCAAAATAAATGCCGCCGTGAGGAGTAGCGGCATTAGTCTGTGAAGTTTCCGGATCATTGTTCCGAGGATCTCTTCGCGAGCCTACTGCAGGCTCGCCATCAGTTCGGTCTTCTCGGCGACCGAATTCAGAAGATCTACCTTGTTCTGATACGAGGCCTTCAGGACCTCCCTCGCCGCCTGGTTGTCGGGATTGCGGCGCACCTCGTCCTTCATTTTAACAATTGCGTCGTTGACGACCGCAAGGTCCCTCTCGAAAGCGATCCTTTCGGAAGGCCTGAGCATTTCCTTATTGTTCCTGACCGTCCTGTCGAGAGTGGCGATCGTCTGCAGATAACTGTCCTCGCTGACGATGCTTGTTTCGTACGCCGGCACCGGCTCGACCCGATCAGGCAGCGGATCACCGACAGGCTCCCTGTGGATCAGTTCCTCAGCCTTGTAACGTCTCGCTGGCGTTCCTTCTTCTCCGAATTCCTCAGCTCCGGCGAGATCCGTCTCGACCGGCGGCAGTTCCGTCTGCTCCGGAACGGACTCTATCTCGGCAGGAACCACGATGTCGACGTTCACCGGCGGAGCGTTGTTCACGGCAACCGATCCGGCATCCGGGGCGGTGTTGAAGAACCTCACTCCGACCGCGATCACACCGATCACAAGCACAACGCTTGCGGCCGCTGCAAATCCGGGGCTGTTGAAGCTGAAGAACGCGCCGATCTGATTCAGCCATCCGAGCCGTTGGCGACTTTCGATAGCGTCGATGGATGCAAAGACCTTTGCCCGAAGCCTCTCGGTCGGGACAAGAACGTTGAGCTGTTCGTCAAGCACCGAGTACGCGAAAGAGGATTCCTCCTCGCATTCCGCGAGAAGCGCCGCACAGGCCTCGCACACAGCGATGTGCTTGAGAAGCCGCTCCGAACGATCGGAGCTGAGTTCGCCGTCGGTGAACGCCTGGATAGTTCCCAATTCAAAGCAGTTATCCCTCATGCGTCACCTCCGATCTTACCGTAATACCGTATAAATTCCTTCTTTCCACGTGCTATATAGGTGCCGATGCTGGTTTCGGTTAGCGAAAGGCTTTCGGCAATCTCTCTGTACGACAGTCCCTGATGCTTTAACAAAAGGCAGCTCCTCAAGGGCTCTTTCACCTTGTCGAGCGCGGTATTGACCTCGCTCACCGTTTCCCGGCGCTCGAGCTCGATCTCTGCCGTCATTTCCTCGGTTTCGGGATGCTCTTTGACGTAGTTCTCCTCGCGGGTGTTCGCTCGCGTGTTCCCGCGGATCGTGTTCTTGGAGAGATTTATCGCCACCCTGATCAGCCAGGGCTTGAGCATTTCTTCGTTGGTGATGCTTTCGAGGTTCTTGTAAAGGCGGATGAAGACTTCCTGTGTGATGTCCTCGGCCAGGCCCGCGTCCTGAACGATCGCACACGCCGCCCGGAAGACAGTCCGGTTGTGAAGCGTAAATGCCTCATCAAAAACGATCTTCTCTGTCTCGGCAGCCGATTGTTCGGACATCACGTCCACTAGAGTTTTCACGCCTTCGCTCATCTTAGCATCTGCAAATGGCTTTCAACACTAAAACACCGCTACGGCGAGGTTTATGACAGCTTGAGTCAGGTTCCGCGCCACGAAGGGCCGGAAGTCTGTTGTCGGACTCAGTACTGTACGACGACCGAGCGGTTAAAGATCTCAGGAGGGATGTCGCCCGAAGGCAAAGCGGTGATAAAGAAGATGTGGCTGTTCCTTTCGTCGTTGAAGACCTCGGCGAACTGCTCATCGAGGACGGAGCGGTCAAAGTTCCCGACATAGCTTGGATCGATTGTCGAAAGCTCGCGCATGAACTTGTGGAGCGTTTCCTTCCCGACGCCGAACTCGCGCTTCCGGCCGTCGACAACAAGCCGTATCTCCGACTGGTCCTCGGAGAAATGCGTGAGAAGGCTCGCCGCTTTGCTGGCCGCGTTCTCGAATCGCTTCTCCGTCTCCGTGAATCTGTTCTGGTCCTTCTCGTCAGCGATCCTCTTTCGGAGACTGCGCTGTGTTTCCCGTCGCGACCGGACCATTCTTGTGTCGAAGATCACGCTCACACGTTTTTCATCTTCGGCAGCGAACTCCCGGACCATAACGCCTCCCGAGCGGGCGGTCGCCTTCCAGTCGATGTATCGCAGATCGTCAAGAGGCTTGTAATCGCGGAGCGAAAGAAGATCCTGCCCCGCACCTCTCTTTCGGGAGGCGAGCCTTCCCGTTTCGACCGGGATATCGATCATCTCCAGTTCCAGCGGCTCGAGTTTCGGAAAGATATAGATCTCCGCCTTCTGCGCGGGGAGCCTTCTCCGATGGCGGAAGAACGCGAATGGGAATTTCGTCGAAAGCTCGAAATCCTTGATCAAAAAACGTCCTCTGCGCGGAAAGATGTGTTCGACCTTGTTTTCGATATAGTCTCTTCGCGGGATATGCACGAAGTAATCGAGCGTGTATTTGACCAGCGGTGGCTCCGTGAACCGCTTGGCAAGCCTCTTCGGGAGCAGTCGTTCGATCTCCGAAGCAAACGCCGACCGGGTCCTGTTCCTTCCGCGGACCTCGGCGGTGACCGAGAACGCGGGGAACAGACGTTTCCTGTTGTGGAGGCTTACGAGGATCGGGGTCTCCTCGCCTGCGAAGATCGTGTCGGGGAACCGCATCTTCACATCCAGCTTCCGAAGGCAGAAGTTACCGACGATAAATCCCGTGACAAGCGCGCCCGTGATAAACGAAAGCACAAGGAACAGCAGATTGTTGCCGGTATTCCACGCGGCGAACGCGACGATCACAAGCAGACCGACGAACACGGCGCCGCCCGTCGTGAACTCGAACGGCAGGTTCAGCTGGGAAGCTTCAGCGCTCGCGCTTCGGGCAAGCGGCGGGATCACGAAGATGATTATAAGGAGGACAAAGACAAGCGACGCGGTCGCGGCAATTCCTGCAAGGCGGACGTCTCCGGAGCGGTGAGCGTAAAGCGTCAGGAACGCCAGTCCCAGCCCGCCGAGAACGACCGACGCCCCCAGGACGCCGTTACGGATGTCCTTTACGCTGAATAGCTGAAGGATCAGTCTGAGGCGCTCGAGCATCGTCAACGGGATATGGAAATTTCCCGAGCTCCCTAAACGGGAACCGGGGTCTTCGCGAGGATCTCCTTGAGGATCTGTTCGGATTCGTTGGTGCGGTTTGAGATCTTCGTGTACTGCGAGCTGACGATGAGCCTGTGGGCAAAGCAGGGAATGACCAGCCGCTTGATGTCGTCGGCGATGCAGTAGTCGCGGCCTTCGATCAGCGCAAGCGCCTGGGCGGACTGGAAAAGCGAGAGCGATCCGCGCGGGCTCGCCCCTAGCTCGACCGCGGGAGTGCTGCGCGTCTGTTCGACGATCGAAAGGAGATAAGACACCAGAGACTCGTCGACGCGGACCGATTTCGCCATCGCCTGCAGCTCGAGAATGTCGTCCTCGTCCATAACGGGCTCGAGGTAATCGATCGGGTCGCGCGACTCGCGGTCCCTCAGGATCGCCCTTTCATCGTCGTTCGACGGATATCCCATATGAAGCCTTAGCATGAAGCGGTCAAGCTGGGATTCCGGAAGCGGATATGTGCCGTGATGTTCGGTCGGGTTCTGAGTAGCGACGACCATGAACGGCATCGGCAGAAGCCTTGAATTGCCTTCGACCGTGACCTGCTCCTCCGCCATCGCCTCCAGAAGCGATGACTGGGTCTTCGGGGTCGCGCGGTTGATCTCGTCGGCGAGCACGATGTTCGCGAAGATCGGGCCGGGCTTCCAGTCGAAATCTCCCGTTTGCTGATTGAAGACAGAAACGCCGATGACATCGGACGGGAGAAGGTCCGAAGTGAACTGAATCCTCTGGAACGAGAGCGCGAGGCTTCTGGCCAGCGCGTTCGCGAGCGTCGTCTTGCCGATCCCGGGCACGTCCTCGATCAAAAGGTGGCCCTTTCCGATCAGCGCAACGAGCGCGAGCTTGACCGTTTCGGACTTGCCCCGGATTACGCTTCCAATGGAAGTCTGCAGCCGATCGAGCCTCTCAACACTGCTCGCCAGCGATTCCGGACTCGCGGCCGCTTCTTTGTCTTTGACTATCCAGTCTCTCATTGGATCACCAGCGCGGGGGCCCGCGCTTTCTTTATTCTACAGGATTCGGGGCCGGTTCTGCATCCGAATCTCCGTACGCGCCCCAAATCCCTGGATCGTATAGTTCAGCCCTATGACACACGAAACAAGCCCTTGGTTGTTGCGCCGAATTGCAACCGAACCGTTGAACGGCTCCATCGGAGTTTGTTCCCGACGCCATATACTATAAAATCCGTTCTCGTATCTGTGGAACCAACGGACTGCCGATGCGTGCATATTGTCCGGAGAATACTGACGCTTTATGAACTACCTCAAGGAAATCAAAAGGAACCGGCGCGGTTTCAGCCTTATCGAATTGATGATCGTGATCGCCGTCATAGCGATCCTCGTGGGAGTCGGAATTCCGGCCTGGCAGGCGATGACCCGCAGCGGAAACGAGACCGCCGCGATCCAGTCGCTCGATTCCGTCCGGAAACTCCAGGTCCAGTACGCTTCGAAGCATCAGGGCAGCTTCGCTCCCAATTTCGACGAATTGATCAAGACGCTTGCGTTCGACGACAAGTTCAAAGGCGAGCGGCCGGTCGTCAACGGTTACATCTTCACCCTGAAGACGCAGGAGCGCACCCAATCCCAGCCCGCGTTCTATTCGATCAATGCCGATCCGCAGGTTGCCGAAGGCATCAGCGCGACGGGGACGAGGCATTTTTACTTCGATTCGAACCTCAGCACGATCAGATATACGGAAGAGAACCGGCCTGCAAAGGCGGACGACCCGGCGATCTAGGACCGCCTGATCATAACCGAAAGAACCGGACACGCGGCTTCCAGCCCGTGTCCGGTTCGTTTGTTCTACAGTTCCAAAAAGGTCAGACGAGTTGATGCGATTCGGGAAGCAGGACGACCTCCGACATAACGCCTTCTCCTTCCTGCGTCGCGGCAAAGAACACTGCCTGCGCGGCGGCCTCGACCGAAAGCATTTTGCCGCGGTCAACCTTCATCGCGATGTCGTCCCAGAACGTCGAATCCACCCCTCCGAAATGCATCAGCGAGAACCTTATCCCGTAGCGCCTGTACTCTTCTTTGAGGCATTTGATCATCCCGGTCAGCGCGTACTTTGAAGCGCAATAGGCGGACGCGCTCATCATCGGTGCCTTTCCGAGAACGCCCGGGATCGCGATGACTCTTCCGTATTTGTTTTCCTTCATTGACGGCAATACGGCCTGCAGGACGTTGAACGCGGTCTCCGTGTTCTGGCGGAACGAGGCCTCGAAATCCTTCAGGGTGAGTTCGCCAAACGGCTTGAGAATGCCTTTTCCGGCAGCGATCACAAGGAACTCGATCGACCCGAACCGCTCGAGCGTCTGATCGACAAGCATCCTCGTGTCTTCCGGTTCTGCCGCATCCGCAGCGAGAGCGAGTACGTCGTGGCCCCCGTTGGAATTGAGCTTGTACTCGAGCTCGAGCAGTTCCGGCTCCGTCCTGGAACTGACGACGACATTGGCGCCCGCTCCGGAGAACAGTTCGGCGACGCGCCTTCCGATCCCCCTGCCGGCGCCCACGATCAGCGCCGTCTTTCCCTCGATATTCATCTTGCTTCCCCTTGTTCGTTTCTTGTTCTTTCTCTATCTGCCGGTCTTTCCAAGCATCGGCTTGAGCTCTTTATAGATGTTGTCGGTCATGATCACCGTGCCTTTCGCGTTCGGATGGATCCCGTCTGCCTGGTTCAGGTCCTTGTTCAGCGCCACGTTCTCCAGCAGGAATGGCACGAAACGGACGTCGTGTTCCGTCGCAAGGTCGGCGAATGCATTCACATATTCGCGCTGGTACTCCTCCCCGACCGCAGGCGGCGCCAGCATCCCGCAGAAAAGTACTTCTACATCCTTCGCCTTCGCCTTGCGGATGATCCTGTCGAGGTTCTCTTTCATCTTCTCCACAGGAACGTTCCGAAGCAGATCGTTCGCTCCGAGCTCAAGTATCAGTATCTCTACGTTCTTCTCTTCCAGGACCCAGTCGATCCGCTCGAGCCCTCCCAGGCTTGTGTCGCCCGAGATTCCCGCATTGACTACCTCGTAGTTGAAGCCGTCCTTCTCGAGCCGTTTCTGCAGCAGATACGGATACGATTCCTTCTCGGTGAGACCGAATCCCGCGGTTAGGCTGTCGCCGAACGCCACTATCTTCGGACGGCTCTCATCGATCACCGGAGGACGGGCCCTTCGTTCCGACGCGGTGCTGTCCTCAGCAGAGGAAGTGCCGCAGGCCGCTGCAAACACTACAGCGACAAGCAGTACCAGAAATCGTACGGACAGGCTGTTGCAAATTGCCATCGATAAATGTTTTGTTCGTTTCATGAGCCGCGTTGGATGCAGGGCCCTCCAACTTGTTTGTGTTTTTGGCGCAAGTTACTATTGAGCCCTGAAGCTAGAATTCTAGAACGTGCGGGCGGCGAAGTGAAGATGCCGGCCCTTTTTTGCCGGCTCGCTTTTAACGATGATCGATCTCACCAACGTCTCCAAGGTCGTCCGATCGGGCTCCGAAGACCTGCGCATTCTAGACGATGTTTCCGTGACCATTCCCGACGGCCAGTTCGTCGCTGTCACCGGCGCCTCGGGGAGTGGAAAATCGACCTTGCTTGGCCTGATCGCGGGGCTGGACTCGCCGACCTCCGGAAGCATCGTCGTTGACGGCGAGGAGATCACGGAGATGAACGAGGATGCCCTTGCCCAGACCCGCAGCCGCAAGATCGGGTTCGTCTTTCAATCGTTCCACCTCATACCTTCGCTCACCGCATTTGAGAACGTTTTGATCCCGATGGAGATCCTCGGGATCGACGGGGCGAAGGAACGTGCCGGAAAGCTCCTCGCCGACGTGGAACTGACGAATCGCGGTCACCACTATCCTTCGGAGCTCTCGGGCGGCGAACAGCAGAGGATCGCCATCGCCAGGGCATTCGCCAACGACCCGAAGATACTTCTCGCCGACGAGCCGACAGGCAATCTCGATTCGCGAAACGGCGGCCACATTTTCGAATTGATGACCGATCTTCACCGGGAGCACAGCATCACGCTTGTCCTTGTAACCCACGACGCATCGCTTGCGGCGAAGGCGGAGAGGCGGATCCGCCTGAAAGACGGCCGGGTCGTGGCCGATGAATCCCTCTCCTGAGCGTTACGCGATGAAGTTCGTCATCAATCTCACAATCAGAGAGATCCGGTCTTCCTGGAAGAGCCTGCTGTTCTTCTTCCTATGCATCGCGATCGGGGTCGGATCCGTCGTTGCGCTTCGCGCACTGACAAGAAACCTGAGCGTGGCGGTCGGAGGCGACGCCCGCGAACTCCTTACAGCCGATTTCACAGTAACATCCACAAGCGCGTTCTCGCCGGACGATCTTACGAGGATCGATTCGGTCGTTGAAGGATCAGGCATCGTGGATGGCAGAGGCGAAACGATCGAACTCGCGATCGCCGCAAGGCCCGCCGACCGGACCATGGAATCGATAGCGCTCGTCGGACTGAAAGGGATCGATGAAACGTTTCCGCTGGTCGGCGAGTTCAGGCTGAGCGACGGCAAGCCGTTCTCGTACTCGCTACTCGAGAACGAAGGCGCCGTTGTCAGCCCGGAATTGCTCGAAGACCTCGGTGTGAAGATCGGGGACGAGATCATAGTCGGAGAAACGCGGTTCCGGATACGGGCGACGTTCTCCGAGGAGCCCGGACGCGCCTCGGGGTTCTCAGTCGCTTCGAGAGTGTTCGTGAGCAACGATTCGTTCGACAAGGCGGGCATCAACTCGAACACGGGGCGTGTGAGGCGGAGAATACTCTTTCGCACGGACTCGAACCCCACACAGCTCGTGAACGACCTTCGCGAGGCGCTCAAAGGCACAACTCTCACCGTCCAGTATTACAAGGAGACCCAGCAGGATCTTGGCGAGCAGTTCGCGCGGACCGAAGACTACCTATCGCTGACCGGACTCCTGATCCTTGTGCTGGGAGGTGTCGGAGTTTGGAACGTCGCGCGCGCTTTCATCAACCAGAAGCGAAAATCTGTGGCGGTGCTGAAATGCCTCGGAGCCGGCGGGACGCGCGTGATCTCGGTCTATCTTCTGCAGATCCTCACGCTGGGCCTGATCGGAAGCGTGTTCGGCGTGGTACTAGCCCAGCTGAGCGTCTGGCTGATCGGTTTCAGGTTCGCGGAAAGCCTTCCAAGGACGATGTCTTACGCGGTTCCCTTTTCAGCGGCGCTGCAGGGGATCGCGCTCGGTGTCCTCGTCTCGATGCTGTTCTCGGCTCTGCCGCTTCTTCACATCCGAACGATCAAGCCCAGGCTTCTGCTTCACGACGACAGCGGTGAAAAGACCGGCCGGATCGACAAAACAAAATGGCTGATCGGGTTTGCTTCGCTGTCGGGCCTTGTCGCGCTTGCCGCCTGGCAGGCGGGATCGGTCCGCGTGGGCACGATATTCCTCGGGGGCCTCGCGGTCACCTCAGCGGTGCTTTTTGCGGCCTCGGCGTTGCTGATCTTTCTGCTCAAGAGGTTCGGCGGATACGGTTCTTTCTTTCTCCGACAGGCCGTCAATTCGCTTTACAGGCCCGGGAACCAGACCCGCGTGATCCTGCTCGCAGTGGGGCTCGGGGCCTTCGTCATCCTCGGGGTCCAGTCGCTGCAGACGAACTTACTGCGCGTCTTCGACCTGTCGAACAACGAGAATTTCCCGAGCATCTTCTTCGGCGACATTCAGAAAAGCCAGATCGAAGGCTTCGTCGGCCTCTTGAAGTCTCGAACAGGCGAGGAGCCTGAGAAAATACCGACGGTCAGGGCGAGGATCGTGATGCTGAACGGCGAGCCCTTCGATTTTCAGGATCGCGAGGTCCGCCAGAGGCAGGGACAGATCGGGCGTGAGTTTGCGGTGACCTACCGCGCAGAACTCGATGAGAACGAATCGATAATCGACGGCGAATGGTGGGGCGAAAAAGCACAGCGGCCGGAGGTCGCACAGGTGTCGGTAAATGACGGGTTCGCGGATCGTCTCGACATACGTGTCGGTGACTATCTGACGTTCGAGATCTCCGGAAGGAAGATCAACGCAGAGGTTGCGAACCTGCGGAAGATCGATTTCAGCAACTCGAGGACCGCGTTTGTCTTCGTCTTCAGGCCCGGGTCCCTGGACAATGCGCCTCAGTCGTACATCGTGACGATGCTGAAGAAGATGCCCGAACGGGACCGCGCACGGCTCAAGAACGCGGTCCTGGACCGGTTCCCGAATGTGCAGATCTTCGACGTCCTCGACATTGCAAAGCTGATCCGCGATCTGATCAACAACTTCGTCCTGGCGATCTCGTTCGTAGGCAGTTTTGTGATGCTTAGCGGGATCCTGATCCTTATCGGTTCGGTCGCGCTTACTAAGTCTCAAAGAGTGTACGAGAATGCGATACTCAAGACCCTGGGAGCAAAGCGCAGGACGCTAAGCCTGATCCTCCTGGCAGAATACGGGCTGCTGGGCCTCGTCGCGGGCCTTATAGGGGCCGGATTCGCCACCGCGCTTTCCTATGCCGTGTCGGTTTGGGTCTTTGACATCGAATGGGAGTTCGACCCGGTTCTTATGGCCGGCGGCGTTGCGGCGACGGCGCTGGTAGTGATGGCGGTCGGGACCGCGGTGAGTTTCGATGTGCTTTTCCGGAAGCCTCTCGGTACGCTGCGGTCACATTGATCCGCTGAAATCGTGTGAATCGCGCTGAAGCGGCCCGAAAGGATGCTTCGCCAGCACGACCCGCATATTCACCTGTCCGAGAAGCGTTTCGAGATAGGCCCCGAATCGGTGTAGAAGCGGCACAAGGTCCTTTTTGTCCGCGGTGATCACGACCTCTTCGATGAACCTTTCGACCGTCTCCATATCCTTGTAGAAAAGGTAGTACAGATTCTTGTCCCTGAAGCTGACGAGTTCTTTTTTCAGCTCTTCTGGCGGACAGCTGTCGGGATCCTGCTCGGTCTTCTGGACGATCTGCAGAAGGTGCCACATATTCTCGCGAAGCTGGATCGACTGCTGCTCCTTCGTGAGAAGGTCCGGGAACACATCGGTCGGTTCGACATCCCGGTCGATAAGCTGGGCGAAATTGACGAGCGTCATCTGCAGGCTGTCATTCAGAAGCGAGTACGCGGTCTCGATCCGCGCGAAGACCAACGGGGTCGGCCTGATCTCGAACAAACCCCTCAGCTCATTGGCGTGGACCTTTCTCAGTTCGATCGACGCCGTGTATGCGGCGCCGTCAAGTGAACCGAATAATGCGTCGGTGTCGTCCGGGAACCGGAGGAGCCGGTTATTTATGTATCCCATCAGATCCCGGATAAGATCGTCGATCCTAGAAAAGAGAAGGATGGATTGGCGCAATGGCTCGTCCTTTTCCAGGAGCGATGCGACGACCCTCAGATAACTCGTGATCGTTCCTATCTTCGGAAGTACGATCCCGAGATCGTACGACCAGCGTTCCGGCAGATCCTTCGATTCCCTGAGCCTGACGATCTTCTCGGGAAGGATCTCGGCGGCCGCGGCTTCGGAAGCAAGCACAAAGGCGCTCACGGCTTGCGAGCCCGCCAGCTTCTTGTGAATATGTCTTCGTGAAGCGGACCAAAGCGCGCCGTCGGCCCCACCGGGACCGGCTTGTCTCTCGCCGATGAGAACGAGTTCCCGCAGGAGTTCCGCTAGATCGCGATAGATACCTGTCCCGGACATTCGCCCGCCCGACAACCTCAGCCCGTTGCTCGAACCGGCAGCACGGTTCTTTGCCTCCAGCCGCATTGCCCGTGACGAGAGCGACATAAGGACGGACTGAACGAGCCTGGATTCTTTCGCGGGATGCCTTGCGACACCTTCGGCTGCCGAGAACAGGGCGCTTTCGTCACCGACGAAGCTTCTGAGTCCTGCAAGCCAGTGTCCAAGCTCAAGATCTTCTGCGTCGAGTGCCGGGGCGCCGTTTCCGGCGCTCCACATCACCCGGGACTTTCCTGTCTCGGCGGTTGAAACGGTTGTCGACCCTTGCGTGGGCATAATTATCGAGTTTGAATCTATATCTGGGGTATTGGCCGGAATGTGGGAATTGCCGTGCTGAGATCGGCTGAGGCGCCTTTACTTTTATACCTTGAAACGTAAGGATTTGGCAAATATTTTGGTGCTCCTGATGAAGCCGGATGACGAATGATGAAACCGTTGAAGCGAGTGGTGATCGGAACCAGGAACGAGGGGAAGCTCTCGGAGCTTATAGGCCTGCTCGGAAGTTCGGGCGTCGAGCTCTTGGGCCTCTCGTCCTTCGAGGGGATTCCCGAAATACCCGAAGACGGCTCGACCTTCAAGGAGAATGCCTCGAACAAGGCTTCGGCTTATGCAAGACTGACCGGAAACTGGGCGCTTGCCGACGACTCGGGGCTTGTCGTGCCGGCTCTCGGGGGCCGGCCGGGTGTTTTTTCAGCGAGATTCGCGGGAGAGGACGCTTCGGACGCCGAAAATACGGCAAAACTGCTAAAAGAGATGCGCGATCTCGTAGGGGAATCCAGGTCGGCCTGTTTCGTCTGTGAAATGGCTGTTGCCGCGCCTTCAGGAGACGTGGTCTTCCGATCCGAGGGACGCTGCGACGGGACCATTGCCCACAAACCCTCTGGAATCAATGGTTTCGGATACGATCCGGTTTTTGTTCCGGAAGGATTTTCAGAAACTTTCGGCGAACTTTCCGAGAAAGTAAAATCCGGGATTTCGCACAGATCAGCGGCGGCCTCGAAAATTGCTGACTTTTTTGTCGGCATTACAGGTCAACCTACTTGACCAATCTCGTTTTCGCCTGTAAAATTCGATGTTTAGTGATGTTTCTCATATGAAACACTATCCGAACCGGGGCGTAGCACAGCCTGGCAGTGCGCACGGTTTGGGACCGTGAGGTCGCAAGTTCGAATCTTGCCGCCCCGACCAAAACGTGCTGCTCGAACGAGTTCCGTAATTCCCATGTTCCTGTCCCGATTCCGGGACAAGTTCTGTTACAAACAGCGATTTGATATTCACTGAACAAAACTGGAGGTTAGAAGAAAACTATGGCTCGAATGACCCAAACTGAAATCGTCGGCGCTTTGGCTGACAAGACCGGAATGACGAAGGCGCAGGCAAAGGACTTCTTTAATGAAATGGCGGAACTCGCCAAGAAAGAGGTCAAGAAGAACGGCGAATTCACGATCCCCGGCTTTGGCAAGCTCGTGAAGGCGCATCGCAAGGCCCGCGAGGGACGCAATCCTGCGACCGGCCAGCCGATCAAGATCCCCGCGAAAACGACGGTCAAATTCCGCGTCGGAAAGGCGATGAAGGATTCCGTAGCTTAGTCATTCGGCGTCTTTTTGCCGAGAGTAAAGGCCGGCGGATCGTACGATCCGCCGGTTTTCTCGTTTCCCTGGAGCGATGTTACAGCTTTGAAAAAAAATCGTGACAAAGGCAATTCCATTTGATAGTATTTGCCTTTCTAAAAGCTAATGCGTTACCCGAGCGTTACTTTCTAGCTTCAACATCATTTCGGTTTTCCATCGTTAACCTCTAGGAAGTCATTGAAAACCAGTTTGGTAAGGTAATCATTTTTTAGAAGTGCGGAACTTTGAGATAATTTTCACAAAGTCCCGTTAGTTTCATAAATAAGGGCAGTATCGTAAGAATAAGCAAGGAGATGACAAAAGTGGCAGCAGCAGCTAAACCGATAACGTTGCAGGAGAGGATCCTGCAAATTGACCATATTCAGGCTCGCCGTTACTCGAAACTGACCGGCGAAGCGCTGGAGATCGCTTCGGAAGGCATCATCAGACACCTAAAGGCCTGTGCCAGAATGGATGTCAACCCTGACGCCTCCGCGGTAAGGGAGATCATTGATGACGCGCTCAACGGACGCAGGGTGTTCGCTGAAGTGTCGAATGATCTGCTTGCAGCTTAAGCAGTGATAATTTTGTAGTAATTCCGGGCCGTCCTTCGGGGCGGCCCTTTCACTTTGGATCGGACCTGGGTTTCAGCCTGTAAACGATCTGGTTTCCCGCTTTCGTTCCGCTGTCTCTTTCATACCACTTGTCCAGGTTCGTAAAGTCCACTTCCCAATCCACCGGCACTACCGCGTGCGTGATCAGCGGATTGTACGCCTCCATTTCGTCAAATCCCTCGATGAAAGCACGAAAGTTCCGGGACTCCGCTTCGATCTCTTCCAACGTCAGCGGCTCGGACTGCGACGTAAGCCGGTCGGAATGCCTTCCCCATCCGAAGAGCGCGATCATCGAGACGAAATCGCCGTTCTTCAAGCGCCGCTCCAGCCAACGGTCGTCGAGCGTCTGGAGGTAAAGCTGCTTGTAATAGCGCTCCTTGCTTTCCTGCCACCCGAGGCCGGCGAACACGTGCTGGTGCCGCGCCCAGAGCACGGCCTGCGGCGAAACCGTCGGAGAATCGTCCGCGTGTATGTTCGATATCGAAAAGATCGTCGCACGGAAGGGATCTTCCGAAGCCTCAGCTTCGCGCTTAAGCAACTGCGCGGCCGGCGTATGACCGTCCCGCAACTTGTTGGCCTCGTCCAGAACCCTTACGGTGTAGTGACACTCGACAAATCCCCAGATCACTGCCAACGTCGCGAGGCTCGCGCAAACTGCCTTTGCCGCCAACGCGCCATTCTCGAGTTCTTTCTTGAACAAAATGGCGAGTCCCAACACTAAAGCTGTGGACGCGATGTAATTCCCTATAAATACCTGGTAGTGGATCGGCTGCAGCGAGCGACCCGTGATCACCTGCTGGTTGAAAAGCAGAACGGGAGTCAGCGCCAGCGAAAGCGTGAGTATGAACGAAGCGCCCCGCGGATCGGCCGTCTTGCGCCAGGCGGCACCGATCAACGCAACAATGGCCAGAACGCCGACATAGACCGGAAACCGGAAGAGATCGGGCTCGCGTGTATGGACAAGAAGCTGAACGTGATCAAGAGTATCCGCTCTTCGCGATAGCATCAGCGCATAGATCGCCAGAGGGATCGCGCAGGCAGCCGCGAGAGCGGCGAAGCCGTAAAGGTTGCGCTTGAGATCGTCTCTTCGGAGCAAAAGCGCAAGTCCCCCAAAGCACGCCAGCCAGGCGGCCGCCGCCGTCCAGGTATAGAAGTAGGAGAAGACCGTGAACGAGAAGAGGATCGCAGCCGCAACCGTTAGCCAGACTCTCCGGGACGTCTCCGTCTCGCGCAGCCAATGCCACATCAAGGGCAGCATCGCGAGAAACACCGGAAAAGGGACCGCCGGCAGGTATCTTCGGAAGGCCGGAAAATAGGGGTACGAAAAGCCCGTTCCCAGGATCTCGCCGATGGCCCCCTCGCCTGCCGCGAGCGCGCCTCCGCAGAGGGCGATCAATGAACCGGCGAGCCCCGCCCACGGACTGCCGGATATCCTCGCGATCAACAGAAAAAGAATGAATGCCGACAAGAATGCAGCGATCAATCCGGAGAGAGTCATCGCTGTCGGCGCCGACACCCCAAGGATCCTTGAAGGGATCGCGACAGCATACGGCGCCGCGAACTGGATCGAGAACAGAGACTCCGGCTGAGGCGACCCCGGCGCTTCATCGCGACCCGTGTAGGGATCGTTCTTCCTGGGACGGCCGTCGATCAGCGCCTTCAGATACGCGGCATACGCGACCTCGTCAATGTCGTTGTAAGCGTAATGCCCGTTCCACTCGCCGTCCAGGTTATAGAGCAGCTTGACCTGCGGATAGGCGGAGAAAAGTGCGAGGAACAGACCCGCAACCACTCCCAGGATCAATCCCCCGGGGACTTTTGAAGAAACTTGAGCCAGCATTTATGATTGATTTTCGTTCGAACGGAATCCGGACCGGACGATCCCGGGCACGAGCTTAGATTCTGGAGCATCGGCCCGAAATGTTCAATTGGCCGCAGGGAGTAAAGATGAGCCTTCAAGAGAAGATCGTCGACGACATGAAGTCGGCGATGAAACAAAAAGACGCCTCCAGGCTGTCCGCGCTGAGGATGGTGAAGGCAACGCTGATGAACAAAAAGATCGAGTCCGGCGGCGATCTGTCAGACGAGGAAACGATCAAGGTCCTCAACACGCTTGTGAAGCAGAGGCGCGATTCCGCCGAACAGTACGAAGCGGCGGGCCGGACCGAGCTGGCCGAAAAGGAGAATGCGGAGATCGCGGTAATCGAAGAGTATCTTCCGGCATCGGCTTCCGACGAAGAGATCGAAGCTGCCGTTTCCCGGGCCATCGAGGAAACAGGCGCCGGCTCGATGCGGGATATGGGGGCGGTGATGAAGGCGTCGCTCGAAAACCTCTCCGGAAAGACCGTCGACGGCAAGGTCGTTTCCGAACTGGTCAAGAAGAAGCTTTCCTAGTGTTTTCAGTCGCGACGGCCGTTTTTCAGGATCGTGACCAAAGCCTTCAGACCATCGACAAACCTTATCTTCTTCCCCTCAAAGCGCGTCCTGGGCCTGTAAGTCACCGGCACCTCAAGTATCGGATAGCCGGCGCGGGTTATCTTCGCGGTGATCTCGGGCTCGATCTCGAATCTGTTCGACTCCAGCTCCAGTTTCTCCGCCACTTCCGAAGTGAACACCTTGTAGGCGGTCTCCATATCCGTCAGCCGGGTGCCAAGGAGCAGATTGGTCAGCGAGGTGAGGAACCTGTTGGCCATCCGTCTCGTGAAAGCGATCCGGTTCTCGCCTTGCAGAAATCGCGAACCGTAAACGACACTTGTCTTTCCTTCCAGGATCGGCCGGATCAGGCTTTCAAGTTCATTTGGGTCGGTCTCCAGATCAGCGTCCTGCAACAGGATGATGTCACCGAAAGCGTTCGCGAGGCCGATCCGGATGGCCGCACCCTTCCCCTCATTGACGGAATTTGTGAATAACCTCACCGAACCCGCGTACCCCCGGAGCCGGTCTGCGGTGCCGTCATCGGAGCCGTCATCTACTACGATCAACTCTTTCTTCAGCGGAAGGTCGAGGGCAGAAATTGTCTCGATCACCTCACTTACGGTCGAGTGTTCGTTGTACACCGGGATGATTATCGAAAGCAGGCGGAACCGATCATTCATAGGCGGCCCCACCATATACCGAAACAGCCGCCGCGAGAATGCCCGCCAAAACCCAAAGATGCCTTGAGTCCTCAAAGGAGCCCGTCATTCCCTGGTAGAAGAATGCTCCTGCGAAAGCGATCGCCAAGGCTCCGGGAACCGATTCCGGACCGCGAAAGCGGACTCCGCCGAGGGTCAGCCAGATCCCGAACAGCGTCAGGGCCGCGACCGCTCCTATGCCCGACTCGGCTGCTACATTCAAAAAGATGTTGTGGGCGTCGGTAAGCCTCTGCTCCCCGTACCTCACTGCCGCGGCGCCCGTCCCGACACCCTTCCCTGTGAGAGGTTCCGCCGCGAACGTCGATGCGGCCGAGGACCAGGTCAGCAAGCGCGCGGAGGCCTCCGATGTCGGCGCGAAATTCCGGTCGAATTTCACCGCAGTCGAGAAGATGAACAACGCCGAAACCGCGATCAAGACAACGGCGATCAGCCTGCTCAAACCGTTCCTGTTGCCAAGCAATATCCACAAGCCCGTGCAGAAGAAAAGGACCCCGATCCCGGGAGAGAGCGTGAATACGGCGGCGATCGCGATAAGCACGCCGGCCGCGATTGACGTTCGATTTTGGATCCAGCCCTGTTCCCGGGCGAGCAGAAGCATCACCCAGCCGATGCCCAGATAATGCGCGAGCATATTGGGATTGGCGAAAAACGACTGGATCCTGGGGTAATTGCCGCGCGGAAATGTTCCGTAATGCGACAGCCCGAATCGCACGAGCGATGCTTCGCGGTCGACATAAAACAGGATCAGCACCAGAAGCGAGAAAGCCGAAACCGCTGCCGAAGCCGCGATCCACGTCACGGTCACACGGCGAATCATCGATTCGTCACGAGCGATATTGAACGTGAGCAAAGCGAGAGCGGCAAGATAGGCGATCCCCGCGGCCTTGACCGCGCTCCTTCCGGGCGATTCGCTGAAGACCGCTGAAAGAGCGATGAAGATCAGGTATGCGCCCACGAAGAGGTAGATCCTTCCTCCGGCAGGCCTCGAGATCCGCGCGAGCAAAGAGACGGCAAAAAGGGAAGAAACAATGAGAAATACGGGCTCGGTAAGCTGAAAAGGGAGACGCGAGCTGAACGGGAGCGGGAGATTCGCGAACGGAAGCGAGAGAACGAGCAGGAGTAGCGAAAGCTCCGTTAGTTTCTTCAGCATATCGGTCGGGACCATCCTGCGTGAGAACTCAACGGATTCTAACTCATCGTAAGCACACGAAAAAAGTTGGGGCGAACCTGCGGTCCCGGTTCATCGGAGGCGTCAATCGCGTCGCCGGGGCCGTTTCCAAGAGTCCAACTCGGTCAACTCAGCCAACTTGCCCAACTCGGTCGACTCAGCAAACTCAGCCAACTCGGTCAACTCGCCCTCAGCTGAAGATGTTCCGGACCTTGTCCATGAAGCCCTCGTCCTCGAAGTCCGTGTCCTCGACCTCGGCGAGCTTTTCGAGAAGCTTGCGCTGTTCCTTGGTTAGAGATTTTGGCGTCACAAGCGTGACCGCGACAAAAAGATCGCCCTTGCCGCGTCCGCCGAGCGCGGGCATTCCCTCGCCCTTGATCCGGAACACTGTTCCCGTCTGGGTGCCCGCCGGGATCTTCAGAGTTTCCTCTCCGTCCAGCGTCTTCACTTCGATCTCGGCCCCAAGCGCTGCCTGCGCGAAGGATATAGGCGCCGACGTGTAAAGATTCGATCCCTGGCGCTCGAAGGTCTCGTGCGCCTTCACGCTGATGAACACGTACAGATCGCCGTTCGGGCCTCCGTTCACTCCCGATTCGCCCTCGCCGCCGACGCGCAGGCGCGAACCGGAATCGACCCCGGCGGGGATCTTCAATTCGAGCGTCTTCTTTTTCTCGAGCCTGCCTTGTCCGCGGCATTCCGCGCACGGGTCCTTGATGATCTGGCCCTTTCCGGAACAGTTCGGACAGGTGCGCATCACGCTGAAGAATCCCTGCTGGTACCTCGTTTGGCCGCTTCCGCTGCACGTTATGCACGTTTCCGGATCTGTGCCTTCCGCCGTTCCTTTCCCGGAGCAGCTCTCGCACGTCTCGAGCCTCGGGATCTCGATCTTCGCATCCTTTCCCTCTGCGGCCTCTTCGAGAGTGATCTGATAGTCATAACGAAGATCTGCCCCCCGCTGGACTGTGGTCCGGCGACCTCCCCCGCCGAACATATCGCCAAAGCCGAACAGATCGAATATGTCCTCGATATTCGTGAAGCCGGGATCGAAACCTCCGCCCGCGGCACCGCCCATTCCGGCGTGTCCGAATCGATCGTATCTCGCGCGCTTCTGCACATCGGAAAGCACGGAATACGCTTCCGCCGCTTCCTTGAACTTTTCTTCGGCCTCTCGGTCATCCGGATTCTTGTCCGGATGGTACTGAACCGCCAGACGCCTGTACGCCCGCTTGATGTCGGATTCGCTTGCTCCGCGGCCGACTCCGAGTACCTCGTAATAATCTCGCTTGCTCATCGCGTATCAATCGTCCGCCAATTTTTCGGACATCGGAAACAAAGAAACGCCGGTTCCCTTTCAAAAACCAACGTTTCTAGATTCTGCGTCAATAGAGCGATTTTCTCAAGTCGGGCCTCTGTGACATACGTCCGCCCGCTCTCGTGCGGAGTTACGTTTGCTTGAACCCGGAACAGCGAAGCGGTCTGCACCCTCGCTTACGCGCAGGGTTCTGCCTGCGATGCCCCCTCGCTTACGCGCAGGGTTCTGCCTTGCTTTGAACCTGGAACTTGGAACCTGGAACTATCTATCCACGATCAGGCAAGTGACATAAGAGCGTCCGAGAGCTTGCCGGCGATCTCTTCGACCTTAGCCTGCGCCTCGCGCATTTTCTCAAGATCGCCTTCGGCGAGGTCCTTCTCGGCTTCGGCCAGAACGGTCTTGATCTCAACCTGTTCTTCTTTCGGAAGGTCCTTTCCGAACTCGATCAAAGACTTGCGGGTGTTTTCGATCAGCGTCGAAACGGTGTTCCGCGTCATTATCCCCTCACGAGCCTGTCTGTCTTCTTCGGCAGATTTCTTCGCCTCGAGTATAAGCGACTCGATCTCGTCAGGAGCCAGTCCCGAAGAAGGCGTGACCTGCATTGCCTGCTCGAGGCCGGTCATCTTGTCCTTCGCCGACACGCTGACGATGCCGCTGGCGTCAACTTCGAATGTCACGTCGATCTGAGGAATACCCCGGTCCGCCGGAGGAATTCCGACGAGCTCGAACTTGCCGAGGCTCCGGTTTCCGCTCGCGATCTCTCGTTCACCCTGAAGGATGTGGATCTCAACCGTCTGCTGATTGTCGACCACAGTCGTGAACGTCATCGTGTTGCGAAGCGGGATCGTACTGTTCCGCTCGATAAGCTTCACGAACAGCCCGCCGCGCGTCTCCAGCCCGAGACTAAGCGGCAGCACGTCGAGAAGGACGATGTCCTTGACGTCCCCGGCAAGCACTCCGCCCTGAATGGCGGCGCCCATAGCGACGACCTCGTCCGGATTGATCTCGGAAGACGGCGCCTTGCCGAAGACTTCTTCCACCGTCTTCGCAACGATCGGCGAACGGGTCTGGCCGCCGACCAGGATGATCTTGTCGATGTCTTCCGGCTGAAGCTTGGCGTCCCACAGCGCTTTCTGACAAGGCTCGACCGTCGATTCGACCAGGTCGGCAACAAGCTCTTCGAACTTCTCACGGGTCAGTACGGCGTTCACGTGCTTGGGCCCGGAAGCGTCGGCGGCGACGAAGGGAAGATTGATGGTCGTCTCGCTGACCGAAGACAGTTCGCATTTGGCTCGCTCGGCCCCTTCTTTCAGCCTTTGGAGCGCAAGGCGGTCCTGCCGAAGATCGATGCCGTTCTCTTCCTTGAAGTCCGCGACGAGCCAGTCGATGATCCTCTGGTCGAAGTCCTCTCCGCCGAGAAACGTGTTGCCGGAAGTCGAAAGAACCTCGAACACGCCGTCGTTGATCTCAAGGATCGTGATGTCGAACGTGCCTCCTCCAAGGTCGTAAACCACGATCTTCTCGGACTTGTTGTTGTCGAATCCGTATGCGAGCGCCGCGGCCGTCGGCTCGTTGATTATCCTCTCGACGGCAAGCCCGGCTATCTTGCCGGCATCCCTCGTGGCCTGCCTCTGCATGTCATCGAAGTAGGCGGGAACTGTAATTATCGCCTCGGTAACGATGTCTCCGAGGAACTCTTCCGCGGACTGCTTGAGCCTTTGCAGCACGATCGCGGAGATCTCGGGCGGGCTGTGGACCTCGTTCACGGCCCGTATGTGCGCGTCACCGTTCGGCGCTTCGACGATCTCGAACGGAACGACTTCCCGCATCTTCTCGACCTCGGGCGAATCGAATTTACGCCCGATCAACCTCTTGACCGCGTAAAGCGTGTTCGACGAGTTTGTCACTGCCTGACGCTTCGCGATCTGGCCTACAAGGCGTTCACCCTTCTCGGTGAAACCTACGACTGAAGGCATCGTGCGGCCGCCTTCCTTGTTAGGGATGATCTGGACCGCGCCGCCTTCCATGACGGATACGCAGCAGTTGGTGGTTCCAAGATCGATTCCGATGACTTTGCTCATATCAGTTCCTTGCGGGCGGGGGTGCCTGGCGGGTGTTTGGGATCATTCGGAGGGATTGTCGGCGTCGGTCGACGCCTCAGAAGGGGAGTCATCTTTTTCGGGAGATCCGTCGTACGGAGCTTCTGATACCTTGACCATCGAGGGCCTGATCACCCGGTCGCCGATCTTGTATCCGCGAAGCAGTTCTTCAACTACGGTTTTGGGGGGTACTTCGCTGGTCGGTACCAGGTCGACAGCTTCGTGAAGGTTGGGATCGAAAACTTTGCCCATCGCCGAAATTGGCTCGACCCCCATTTCGATAAGCACCTCGTTCATCTGGTGGCTGACGAGAACGATTCCCTCGATGAATTTCCTGACCTCGGTCTCGGAGATCTCATCGGGTTCGCCGAAAGCGTCGAGCGCACGTTCGAGATTGTCGATCACCGGCAGTATCTGGGTCGCGAGGCCTCCGAGGATGCTTTTGAAAGTGTTCGACCTGTCGCGTTCGGTCCTGCCGCGGTAATTCTCGAAGTCGATCTTCTGGCGCCGAAGCGCGTCCATCAGATCGTCGCGCTCCTTCATCAGCTCCTCGATCTGGTGTTCCGGTCCGCCTTCCCTCTCGAGAGACTCTATGAACGCCTCATCAAGCTCGTCGTCGTCCTTCTTTTCGGCCTTCACGGCTTTGCGGGCCTCGAATTCCAGCGTCGAGATGAAGGAATCGTGAATGTTGTCGTGCTCAACCGACGAATCGCCAACCTCGATCACGAGGTCCGACGAAATATGCAGGTCCTTCTCTTTCGCCTCGAGCTCTCTGATGAAGTCATCGACGGACGAAACGTCATCAGCGTCGATCGCGTCGACGAGTTCTTCTTTTTCGGTTTTTTCGGAGCTCATCTCAAGGTTTCCTGAGGTTTTCGTAGGATCGCCCGGTCAGGAGTCCGAGCTGTCTTTGAGCATCATCGTCTCGAGCATTCGCGCGAGATAGCTGACTACGGAGATCATTCTGGCGTACTCGATCCGCGTGGGACCGATCACGCTCAGCGTGCCGATCGCCGAATCGTTTCCGACCCTGTAAGGGGCGGTGATGATAGCGCAGTCGCGAAGGGAATCGGCTGAGTTCTCGCGGCCTATGACAACCTGGACCCGGTCGCTGACGGACTTGTCCTTGGCTATGCATTCGTTCAGGATCTGAACCAGCCTGGACTTCTCTTCAAGCGTCCGGATAAGGCCGCGGAGCCTGTCGAGGTCGGCGAAATCGCCTCTCGTCAAAAGGTTCGCGGTCCCGTCGACATAGACTTCGCCGTGGGTCTCGTCCTCGCCCTCGATACTCTGGGAGCAAAGGATCATCGCCGTCTGGAGCAGGCTGTCGAACAGCGCCGTTTCCTCGTGCATAAGCCTGAGGATCTCCGAGCGGATCGTCAAAAGGCTCTTGCCGCCGAATTCGGCGTTAAGGTAACGGGCCGTCTTGTCCAGTTCGTCCTGCTTGAAGGCCTCCGTAAGCCGGATGACCTTGTTGTGGACGATGCTCGGCGCTGACACAAGCACCACGAGAACCCGCTTGTCCGAAAGATTCACGAATTCGATGTGCTGCAGGCGGTCGTGCGCGAGCGAAGGCGACACCACGATGCCGATGTTATTTGAAAGAGCAGATAATACCTGGGAGGTACGCTGCATCAGCTTGTCCGGAGTCTCATCCTCTATGGACTCGCCGAGCCCTAGTTCACGGTTGATGATCCGTAGGTCGTCGTCCGAGAGACTGAGGATTCCGAGCAAATTGTCAACGTAAAACCGATAACCCTTGTCCGTTGGCACCCTTCCCGCTGAGGTGTGGGGCTGTTCCAGCAACCCGTAGGTTTCAAGCTCCGCCATCACATTCCTGATCGTGGCCGAGCTGAGGCCTGCTTTGTTCGCGAATCGTTCGGCGACGGCCTTTGACCCAACGGGCTGGCCGCTTTCGAAATGTTCGCTGATGATCGCTGAAAGTACTAATTGCCCGCGAGAGTCGGGAGTGTCAGAGTCCTCTATTGTGTTGGAGTTGATCCCACGGGCAGACATGGTGCTCTGATGGTGAGTGTCAAAGCATACCCTTCTGAGATATGCTTTTCACTTAAATTGAATAGCATTTAGGGAGCGCTGCTGTCAAGAACTAACTGTTAAACTGTGATTAACACCGAATGTCCAGAACCGAGGAAAAAGTAGCCGCGATCTACCGGGATGTCTTCTCGAAGATCGACCCGGGACGGGAGGTCCCCGACATCTCGCTCACGTTCTATCCTTACGTCAATGTAAACAACACTATAAGGGTACGGGACGGCAGGGTGATCGTGAAGATCTCGACGCTTCTCGAGGATGCTCCCGACGGTGTGCACACCGCGCTCGCATTGATATTGGTTTCGAAACTGCTCCGAAGACACGTCCCCGCCGTGGCGGACCGTGCCTATAAGCGCTTCATAAGCTCGCCGGACTTCAGGGAAAAGGCGCTCCAGCACAAGCGCGAAAAGGGAAGAAAGGTGATCGGCGATCCGAAAGGCGCCGTCTATGACCTCGAAGAGATCTTTGAAGGGCTGAATGCGGAATATTTCGAAGGCGGACTCGACAGGCCCTCGATCGGCTGGTCGGCAAAGAGAACCTTCCGGAGGCTCGGCCACTACGACCAGGCCCATCACGCGATCATCATCAGCAAGTCTCTGGATTCAAAGACGATACCGGCTTTCGTGGTCGAGTACGTGGTCTATCACGAGATGCTGCACGTAAAGCACCCGACGGTCCACCACAACGGCCGGCGTTACAACCACACGGCGGCCTTCAAGAGGGACGAAAGGGCATACGATCACTATGACGAGGCCGAATCGTGGATCGACCGGAACTCACACAGATTAAAAGAGATAGCAGGCGCGGTGGGATCGAAGAAACGCTACTGGGGGTTGTTCGACTAGGTCACCTCGCGTCGGCGAACTGGCTGACGATAAGGCCCGGGAATCCGAATGCCGAACGGTAGGTTCGCTTGATCCCGGATCGCTCGAAATCGGTCATCGTGACCTCGTAAGTTTCCAGCCTCACAGCGGTCCTGCCCGAGATGAAGACTTCCGCGAGTTCCGAAGCGCTCGAAATGTCTCTCGAGACCGTGACCGATGAATGTTCCGGCCGGACCGCGAGCCCGAAATACGCGGATCTCGTAACATCGGTCTCTTTGCCGGCGTCGGTTTGCGAACCCGCAGCCCTAAGGCACTTCGCGACGCTCACCTCGTCGCCGATCAAAACATAGTTCCCCATCCGCACGGCCCTGAGGTCGCTGTCAGTTTCGGCCCAGGTCTCGAGATCCGCGCCTTCCACCTTCCGGAATCCTTCGAGCAGATGCTTTCGAAGCGCCTCGAAATCGTCCGTCTGGACGATCGCGGCGGACTGCGTGTTCTCCGCGTCGAACATCACCGTGACAATGAACGGTTTGACGTACGAGAGGAATGCTTCGGGGTCCTCAACGCCGTACGGCTGAAGAAGCGAGGCACCGATCAGCGGGACGAACCTCGTCGCGGATGGATCCACTTTTGTCGCGGACGCGAGAAGAAGGCTCCGGAACGCAACGCGTGGGTTTCGAAGATTGTAGCGGGTGGCCGAAAAGGCGTCCGGCGGAACGAACTTCAGCATTTCCCGGTCGGCCGTCGCCGAGGGCCTCATCGAGGCCTCGAACGCTTCAGCGACGTTTTCGTCGAGCCTTATGTCGACGACGTCCTCGATACCATCGCCTTCTTCACGCGCGGTCCATACGATCTCTCTGACGGCATTCCTGATCAGCTGCGGAAACACGGAAGAGATAACGCTTCGCTCGCCGGCCTGCTCCGAACGCTCGATCGCCATAGATATCCCCGCGAATTCGGACAGTGCCGCGACACCCTCCTCCGAGACATATCCGAACGCGAGCTTTCCTTTCGCGGCCTCGTACTGCCTCGAAAGCCTGTCGTTTTCGAGAAGGCTCTGCTTTTCGCCTTTCTTGACCGCAAGGCACGATTCTACCCCCGCCTCGTTGTTGCCGAAGAAGACCTGCGAGCCCGAGACCGCCGCGAACGCCTTGCGTTCGTCCGGAGCGGTCCATATGTACCAACGCTCTCCTTCCCGCTCGCTCTTCTCGAACTTCGTGCCGGCTCCGTAATTCGCGTTGACGAATTCGCCGAGCGTGCCCGTGACGAGCGGCTCCATCTGCCAGCCCCAGGCGTGCGTCTCGGCGATCAGAGTGAACTGCGGCTGAAAGTTCAAAACCGCCTCGCTCTCGGTGACCGCGCTTTCAGAAGCCTCGAACCCGGTCACCGCGACGGCGGCCTCCATCCCGTCGAGCCTCGAAGGATCGAACTTCCGCTCGCCGGATCCGATAGCGGGGCTTCCGGCGAGCTTTCCGAGAAGCGCTCCGAGATCGGGAGTTTCTAGGTAGACAGCCGTATCCACCGGAGCGAGCGAGCGCAGGCCCGTCGGTTCCGTCCCGCACGAGACGAAAAGGATCGCCGCGAGTACGGCGATCGATAGAAGTGATCTGGACGCTGATCTCAAATCCCGCCTTTCCTTATCGCTCTGGAAGCGATCTCTCCAAGCTTTTCCACAAACCTGTCGAACCGCTCGAACCTTTTGTCGGCAGTGAATCCTTTCTTATATCGGAAGTAGATCTGCTGGGCGATGACAGCGATCTTGATCGTGCCGAAGACATAATAGAACGCGACGTTCGAAACATCGCGGCCGGAGAATTCCGAGTACATTTCCGCGATCTCATTGCGGCTTACCGATTCCATCAGCAGCCTCGGGTTGAAAGGCATCGAGAGCATCTCCTCGCCTTCCGCTTGCGACATCCAGTAGCCGAGCGTCGTGCCGAGGTCCATCAAAGGCGAACCGACCGTCGCCATCTCCCAGTCGAGCACGCCGACGATCTTCGTGAGGTCTTCGGTATCGAGGATCACGTTGTCGAACTTGTAATCGTTGTGAACCAGCGCCGCTCCTTCGTCGTCGGGCACGTTGTTGTTCATCCAGAAGATCGCCTTCTCAAGCTCGTCCCACTCGTCGGTCTTCGCGTTGAAATACCTCTGCGACCAGCCGACGACCTGCCTCCGGACGTATCCTTCCGGCTTTCCGAAATCCTCCAGGCCGATCGATGCGTGATCGATCGAATGAAGGTCCGCGAGATTCCTCACGAACGAGCGGCATACGTCGCGTCTCAGGTCCTCCGACTCCTCGAGCCTCTCCGGCACCTCTCCCCGCAGGATCAGGCCGTGTTTTCTCTCCATCAGGTAGAAGTCGCAGCCCATCACGGATTCGTCTTCGCAGAACAGCAAGGGCTTCGGCGCCCTGTGGTAGACCGGCGAAAGCCTTGAGAGGACCTTGTACTCCCTCGACATGTCGTGGGCGGTTTTCACACGGTTCCCGAACGGCGGCCTGCGGAGGACGAATTCCCTGCCGTCGGCCGTTACCGAGTATGTCAGGTTCGAGCTCCCGGCGGGGAACTGCCGGATGACAAGCTCCTCGACGGGGATTCGAAGCTCGCCTCGCAGGTATTCCGCCAGCCGGACCTCGTCAAGCTCCTCTCCTGTCCTTACGGTGGACGTTTCTCTCATCACAGTGATTTAATAGTATTTTCCCGAAGGTTTGCAAAGCCACCCGTTTCCAAAACATCCCGCCGGTCATCTATGAAATTCCGAATATTCCCCTTTATCGCCTTGTTAATTCTCTCGTTTGTCACCGTCGACGCTCAGACGGTCCGCAAGGTCGCGGTCACCTTCGACGACCTTCCCGGGACGCATAACATCGCGAATCTGAATGAACTGAACCGCGTGAACGAACTTCTGCTTTCGAAGCTCAAGGCGCGAATGGTCCCTGCGGCGGTCTTCGTGAACGAGAAAAAGCTGTTCGTCCCCGGAGAGATCGACGAGCGGACGGCGATACTCGAGAAATGGCTCGACGCGGGCCACATCCTGGGGAACCACACGTTCTCGCATATCGCGATCAACTCGAGCTCGTTTGAAGCGTATCGCGAGGACCTGATCCGCGGCGAGACGATAACGAGGATGCTGCTCGAGAAACGGGGACAGAAGCTCCGGTACTACCGCCACACGCAGCTGAGGACGGGACCGACGGACGAATACCGGAAACAGCTATCGGACCTTCTGAACGAGCGCGGATACACGGTCGCGCCGGTCACGATCGACAACAACGAGTACATCTTCGCTACCGTTTACGAAAATGCTTTGGCGAAGAACGACCGGGAGCTCGCGGACCGTATCGCCAAGGCGTACGTCGGGTATATGGAGTCGGTGTTCGAGCACTTCGAGAACGTAAGCCGTGGATTCCTGGGCCGCGAGCCGGCGCAGGTCCTGCTCCTGCACGTGAACCGGATCAACGCGGACCACTTCGAGAAGCTGGCTTCGATGATGGAGAAACGCGGATACGGGTTCGTGACGCTGGACGAGGCGCTGAAGGACGAGGCTTACAAACTGCCGGAAGTAACCTCGCGAACCGGCCTTTCCTGGATCCACCGATGGATGCTCGCGAAGGGGCTCGAAATGAAGAAGGAGCCGGACGTCCAACGCTGGATCAGCGACCTGTTCGCCGCGCGGGATTAGCGATTACGCGAGGTTCGGAATAACCTGCCGAAAAACGAAAAAGAGAGCGAAAATGCTCCCTGATTTCCAAGACCAAAGTGCCCCGGTTTTATTGACACGGCACGAGCGCCTCTCGCTCATGCCGTGGTCCCCGATCAGCGCTTCGGCCACTTCTCGCCTCGAGGCAGGCGTCACAGCTTTTTTTCGATCACGTCCTTCAGGGCCTCGTTCTCGAGCGACAGGTCCGCGTACATCCTCTTCAATCGGCTGTTCTCGGCCTCGAGCTCCTTCAGCCGCCTGATGTCCGAGGCCTACATCCCCCCGAACTTCGACTTCCACTTGAAATAGGTCGAGGTCGAGATGTTGTTCTCGCGGCACACTTCGGCCACCTTCCTTCCGTTCTCCACCTCCTTCAGGATCTTCAGGATCTGGTTCTCACTGAATCTGCTTTTCCTCATTCTCGGTCTACTAGGTCGTTGTCCATTGTGACCGAAAACTGTAATTATCTCTGGTACTGATTTATTGAGGACTTACAAGCTCAAGCGGACATTTATACAGAGACATTTATAGCCTCTCACTTTTTCTCGCAAACAAATGCAGCTATTTGTTCGGCGCTCGGCTTAAAACTAATTGAAGTAACCAGTTCTTTGGCGCCTTCCTGCTTCACGGAGATTAAGATCGAATAGTCGGCATTGAAATAGGTGATCACCCCCTCAACATCTCCGCTTTCGTCTCTTCTGAATTCCTCCCGGTTAAATTTCAATTCCGAAATCTCCACACGTTTCTTGAAAATGACATAGTACGTAAGTACCCTGTCAGCAGGGACACTCAAATAACCTCTGCCATACTCATCTTTCTCGCAAGGAGATGTACTGTAGAGAACACGAATGAAGATGTTGCCATCAACATACCCAAATGATCCAGCTATTTCCGTAGTCGGACTCTTGAGAATCCTCTCAACATCCCCACGGCTAGTCTTCAACGGTTTGATGCCCTTCCAACCGTCTTCAATGGATTCACATTGGAACGTCAACAACAATGTAATGAAAATCGCAAACCACATTTTCTTCTCCCAAAACAATCTCAATATAAGAGTCTGAGAATAATACAAGCTCGCAGGCAAGACCGAAAATAGCGATAAACTACTAAGCGGTGGATCCGCTTTATTCCTCTTGAGAACCTATTTGTTTGTATAGACGTCGAGACCACCCATTGCGAGTCATATTCCCAAGACTGATTCCACAAGCAACTTCAATCTTAAATTGAAAATATCCACTGGCCTTATCATTGATTCCCCACTTAAGTTTGCCAGAATCATCATAAACCGGGTTAAAGTCCACTGTCGTTTCTTAGAGATGGACCCCATTCGTTGGACAGTTTGGCGGCTGATTTAAGGTGGAAAGCCTGTCCCATTATGCCGCCAGTTTCAGAGGTCCGGCGTAGCCGGGCCTCGCGAGTTTGTAATATGCCTCATC
>JAGFIQ010000033.1 GCA_024103495.1 Aridibacter famidurans | reverse complement strand
GATGAGGCATATTACAAACTCGCGAGGCCCGGCTACGCCGGACCTCTGAAACTGGCGGCATAATGGGACAGGCTTTCCACCTTAAATCAGCCGCCAAACTGTCCAACGAATGGGGTCCATCTCTAAGCCCAGGGATTGATTATTGGTCGCCCGGCATCCCCCCGTTAAAACTGGGGGCAACTGATGGGCTCCAGATTCCTGAAACGTTGCCCTGAAGGTCTCGATTCTGCAGGCCCTCAAATCCCCGGTCCGCAGTCCAGGGTCTCATCGTCCGCCAGGGCGACCGGCAGGAACCCGCGGTTTCCGCTTCGGTCCGGATCGGGCCCGACGCGTTCGAAGAGGATCTCTCCCGCTTTCGACAAATAGCTAATCCCCGATCTCGACAGCGAGCGGCTCAGCCGTTCAGCCACCTTTGAAACGTGGTCGCGAACGAACCCATCGCAGGCGCGAGCCGTGATCTCGGCACGGCCCGTATGTCCCGAGGCTAGCGCGAACGCCTCCTTCATTTTGAGATACGAGACGAAAGACGCCTCGACCGCGATGTGGTCGGGCGTTTCGTTCGTCTTCGGACTGAAGCCGAACGCGCCGTAATACGCAGAAAGCTCTGAGATCATATATCCGGGCTGGGCCCAGGACCGGTAGCTGATCTCGCGGGCGGGAGCGGGGCCTCCGGGCCCGAAGGTCGAATGATAGATCCCTTCGGCCCCTTCGTCCGCGGCGAGCTCCGCCGCTTCGGCGAGTTCCGGATCCGCGGTCTCGGCGGCTAAACGCTGCAGTTCCTTCTTCCACTTCTCCGAGGGACATTCGAACAGAAGCCCCAGAAGGCGCCACTCTGCCGCTTCCTTCATCAATTCCGCCTGCCGTTTGTTCAATCCGCTCATTCCGGAAGCCTCCTTATCACCAAAGGTATCCAGCCGGTCCGCATCTTTCGTGCTCCCGTTTCGTTGTTCTCGCCCTGCCAGATCGCGAATGCGATGTTGGCGGTTTGCTTGTCGGTCAGGAACGCGGGCAGTGGTCTCACTATCACGACCGACCAGCCCTTGTCCGTCCTTATCCCTTTTCCTCGTGAAACCGGGTTCGCCGGGGATAGCGTTCCAGGTCCGCCGGCGACCATGTCCTCCACAGGCTGCTTTCGCGGCCCCGAACGGTTGTTGCCCAGGCTTCGCGCGGGCGCGTACCTGCGGGCCATTTCCTGCTGGGCCTTTGGATCTTTCTTCAGAGATTCTGCCTTGAAGGGATAGTGATCGACCGAAGCGTTCGGATAGATGCTCGTTATCTCGTCCGCCCTTCCGTCCACTATCGCCTGCCAGTCGGCGCGCCAGTACGCTATCTCAACCGATTTGCCCTCTTCGCCCATCTGCGGAGCCGGCACGTTCGCGTCCTGCTTCGAGGGAAGCTGTATTGCGCAGCCGTCGATGAATGCCTGCGGACCCGGAAGGTCGTTCTGCGATTCGTCGATCCACTCGAGCCGGAACGCGATGTCCTTGCCGTCCGTCATCGCGGTCACCTCGACCTCGGCCGTCGAGGGCTCCATAAGCCGCGGCTCGACCAGGTCCTGCAGGATCAGCTTCGCCGGATGATACGGAAGCGGATACCACGCGCCGTCGTTCGGATCGAGCGTGATCTCCTGCTCCGGGACCGCGACCACTTCCGAGGGGGACACGGTGCGGCCCCGGCAGCCGGATGCCGCGAATGCCGCGGCGAGCGCCAGCGCGGCGAAAAATATCGATGCCTTTCTCATAATCCACCTCCCGCATTTACGGGCAGTTCACGCGCGTTATCTGGTAAAGCTTGTCGTACGATGGCCTTATGCTGACTGGCTCGCGGAGCGGAACGCGCACCGCTTCTTCGCCCTTGTCGTTGAATCCCGTGATCGTCTCCCCGCTTCGGTTCCATCTGGAGAGAACCTCTTCCGTCGATCCGAACAGGCCCAGAAGGCCGGTCAGATCGTCGTCGCCTTCCGCGGCGGCTTTCTTGTAAGCGGCGATCGCGTCGTCGACCCCCGGCCCGAACATCTGCCTTGTGAAGGAGGTCGGGACGTGGATCGGGGGAATGTAATAGACATTCGGCTCGAGCCCGAACTGGGGGAACAGCGGCAACGCGATCTTTCGTATGCGGACCAGGTAGTCGATCGGGTTGTCTTCACGCTCCTCGCCCGGTTTTGAGATCCATCCCGCAAGCCGTATCTTGCCGATGCAGTTCACGAAACACTGGGGCTGAAGGCCTTCTTCGATCTTCGGGAAGCACGCTATGCATTTCTCCGACGTGCCTGTCATCGGGTTGAAAAAGACCTTCTTGTACGGGCATCCGCGGACGCATTCCTGGTAGCCGCGGCATCTTCCCTGGTCGACAAGCACTATCCCGTCCTCGGGACGCTTGTAGATCGACCCACGCGGACAAGCGGCTAGGCACGCCGGGTAGGTGCAGTGGTTGCAGATCCTTGCGAGGTAATAGAACCAAGCCATGTGCGGCATCTGGAGGCTCGCACCGCGGTCGATCTGTCCGGCGCAGTCGTCCTCACCGACGTTCGGATAGGCGTAATCCTCTTCCTCCGGCCGCCATCCGAGCACCCTTTCGCCTGCCGGCGCGGACTCGAAGATCGTGCTTCCTTCGTAGGTGCTTCCGTCCGCGCTCCACTGCTGGCCGTCGAGCATCTCCAGCAGCTTCAGGTCCCAGCTGAGGGGATAGAAACCGTAGGGCTTCGTCTCGACATTGTTCCAGAGCATATATTCCTGGCCCTTTCCGGATGTCCACGTCGTCTTGCAGGCGAGCGTGCAGGTCTGGCAGGCGATGCACTTGTTTATGTCGAATACCGCCGCGAACTGCTTCTCGGGCCGGCTCTCCGGATACCAGTAGGACATCTCTCTGCCAAGCTGCCAGTTGTTTACTCGTGCCATATCTCCTCCCGCGGCAAAGCCGCCGCGCTTATGCCTTCTTCGCCGAAAAGCCTCCGGCAAGGTACTTCTTCATCGAATCGGATTCCGCCTTCGGCCGGATCCCGAGTTCTACGGGCCGCCAGAGTCCCTCTCCGCCGATCCCGCCCGGCTCGGCTTTCGAGATCTTCACGATCGCCTCGCGCGGAGCGCCGGTCGGGCAGTGTACGTCCGGAAGGAAGCCCTTGCCGATCTCCTGTCCAAACAAGCCTTTTCTCACCAGCGAGTCGGTCATCCAGGTCGGTTTCAGCCAGCCGCGCGTCGCGGACTGGTGCGATCCGGACCTGAACATCGCCTGGTAGCCCGTCCTTGGATTTCTCGCGAGACCGTCCTCTCGCTCTTTTTGTCCCTGCTGGGATCCTGGCGTGGTTCCGTACATGTTGAACCACATCCTGGTGACACCGCGCGGAGTCCCCGGGTAGTAGCGGGCGCGGCAGAGCAGCCTGGCGAATTCGTAATCGCGCTTGTTGGTCTGCCAGCCCCGGAACGGCCTGTCTTCCGGATCGGGATCGATCCAGACGTAATCGCCGTCGGCGACCTCGAGTTCCTTTGCGTCG
>JAGFIQ010000024.1 GCA_024103495.1 Aridibacter famidurans | reverse complement strand
GCTCCCGCGATCGGCACGCTCCCTGACGGTCGCGTTTCTGCCCTGCTTGCTGTCCCGCGCACAAGTGCGCAGGCTAAACGGTTCACGGCTCACTGCGCCCGCTTCGAAGCGATCCACTCGTCCACGTTCCTTTCGAGGATGTCGAGGGGAACCGCGCCGGACAGAAGCACGACGTCGTGGAACTCCTTCAGGTCGAACCGGTCGCCGAGCTCGCGGGCGGCCTTCGCCCTCACTTCCTTTATCTTCAGTTCTCCGATCTTGTACGCGAGAGCCTGACCGGGCCACGCGATGTATCGGTCGATCTCGTTAACGATGTCCTGCTCGGTCTTCGCCGCATTGTCCATAAAGAAATCGATCGCCCTCTGCCGGTCCCATTTGTAATAGTGGATCCCTGTATCGACGACCAGCCGCACTGCGCGCCACATCTCGTAGGTGAGCTGGCCGAACTTGTCGAGCGGGTCCTCGTAAAGCCCCATCTCCTCGCCGAGCGATTCGCTGTAAAGGCCCCAGCCTTCCGTAAAGGCCGTATAGCCGCCGTACTTCCGGAAGTTCGGCACCTCGCCCAGCTCCTGCTGCAATGCGATCTGAAGATGGTGCCCCGGGACCGCTTCGTGGATCGAAAGCGCCATCATTTCCCACTTCGGGCGGGTCTCCGGCTTATAAAGATTCACGTAGTAATATCCGGCTCGCGATCCGTCCGCCGCCGGCGAGTTGTAGTAAGCGGTAGTCGTGTCGGGCGCGATGGCGTCGGGGATCGGGATCACGCCGTACGGCATCCGGGGCAGCGTGCGAAAGACCTTCACAAGCTCCGGATCGATCTTCTTTGAGATCGCGCGGTACGCGTCGAGCAGTTCCTCAGGAGTCTTGTAGAAGTACTTAGGATCCGTGCGAAGATGATCGAAGAATGCCTTAAGGTCTCCCTTGAAGCCGACCTGCTCCTTGATCTTCTCCATCTCAGCGCGTATGCGCTGTACCTCGGAGAGTCCCTTGTTGTGGATCTCCTCCGGCGTCATATCGGTTGTCGTGAACTGCCTCGCGAGAAACGCGTAGTACTCGCCTCCCTGCGGGTGCTGCCAGATGCCGGCCTCCGGAAAGCACGAAGGAAGATACTCGTCGACGAAGAACTTCTTGAACTCCCTGTACTGCGGGATGACGCTCTTCGCGATCGCTTCGGCGGCGGACTTTGAGAGCCTCGAACGGTCTGCCTCGGAGATCGAAGCGTGGAACTCTTTGAAAGGCCTGTAGAACGGGCTGTCCTCGGGATTGTCGACGATCTGGGCGTCGATCTGGCCGGGTACTCGTTCGAGCACGTTTCGCGCAAGGACGCTTCGCTCCTTCATCCCGAGCCGCATAAGCGCGATCGTGTTCTGTATTTGCGCCGGGAACGCGTTGAGCCTCGCGATCCAGTCTTCGTAATCCTTGACAGTAGTGAACCGGAGCGAACGGTTGAGGCCGTCGGCACTCTGGATCCCGCCGCGCTGGTTGAGGGGTACGAGCCAGCCTTTGTACTTGAAGCCCTCTATGTCGCCTTCAAGATCTTTCAGGTAGAGGTCGTAATTGAGCTTGTCAGAAACGGAGAGTTTCGAACGGTCGATCGCCTTGAGGCGGTTCATCGCCTCGATGTCCTCCCGATGCCGGCGTTCGATCGCGGCGACCGAATTGTCCCCCCAGCGGTCGTTGTACCGCTTATCGCCGAGAAACGAGGCGAACGCAGGGTTCTCTTTCAGGCCCCTCTCCCATCGTTCTTCGAAGAACGCGTAGAGCTGCCGCGTCGCGTCATTGTCGAGGGAACGCGCGGTCTGGGCGAATACTGAAACGGAAAGTGCGGCGAAGGTCAGGACAGCGGTCAGAAAGCGCATCGATTGGGTCTCCTACTCTGGATTTGGGAAGTAGGATACACAAATCGGCGCGGACTACGAAGTTCAAGGGCGAGAGAGTGAGCTGTGAGCTGTCCTGCTTTGTGTCGCTTCGTGTTCCTTTGTGGTTCACGTCGATCTGAACCACGAAGAGACACGAAGTAACACGAAGAGTCCCGCGCACAAGTGCCGAGGCTAAACTGCTCACTGCTGATCGGCACGCTCCCTGACGGTCGCGTTTCTGCCCTGCTCACTGCTCACCGCTCACTGCTCACTACGAACCGCTTACTGCTCACTGCTCACTGTCCTGGTTTGTGTTCCTTTGTGGTTGAGAACGATCTGAACCACGAAGAGACACGAAGTAACACGAAGAGTCCCTCGAAAAAAGCGCGCCGGCTAAACGGCTCTCTCTTTGAACTTTGAACCTGGAACGTTGAACTTGATTAAGACGCGTCGAGCTCGTACTCGCGGAGCCTTCTGTACAGCGTGGAAGGCGAGATGCCGAGCAGCTCAGCCGTCTTGCCGCGGTGCCAGCCCGTCTTCTCAAGCGCGTGGAGTATCTGCTGGCGCTCGATGTCCTTCAGGCTCGTCGGCGACGCGTTGCGGAAGCCGTTCGTCGAATTCTCTGAAGGCTCGCCGTAACTGACCGACACCTTCGGCTCCGACCGTTCATACACCACTTCCGGAGCAAGCTCGCGCCTCGTGATCCTGCCGTCGTCGCACAGAAGCACCGCGCGCTCGAGGCAGTTGCGAAGCTGCCTAACGTTCCCGCTCCATTTATAAGAAACCAGCGAATCGATCGCTTCCTGCGCAAGATCGGGAGAATTCTGACCTGCGATCTGCGTCAGGAGGTGCCGAGCGAGCGGCTCGATATCCTCGCGGCGTTCGCGAAGGGGCGGTATGTTGATCTCGAAGGAATTGATCCTGTAAAGCAGGTCCGAACGGAAGACGCCTTCTTCGACCGCCTGCCGGGAACTGCGGTTCGTAGCGGCGACGAGCCGCACATCGACCTCAACCTTCTTCACGCCCCCGACCCTGAAGAAAGTACGCGTTTCAAGGGCGCGGAGAAGCTTGGACTGAAGCGCGGGCGGCATCTCCATAACCTCGTCGAGGAACAGCGTTCCGCCGTCTGCGATCTCGAAAAGCCCGAGCTTTCGCTTTCCTGCTCCCGAGAACGCGCCTTCCTCGTGGCCGAACAATTCGGATTCAAGCAATGTGTCCTGGAGCGCGGCGCAGTTCAGATCGATGAAGGTCTTGTCCGAACGATCGCTGAGACGATGTATCGCCTGCGCGATCAGTTCCTTTCCGGTTCCCGATTCTCCCGTGATCAGCACCGAAGTGTCCGACGGCGCGACGCGCTGCACGAGCCTCAGGATCTCTTTCATCTCCGGCGATTCGGCGACGATGTCGGGCATCGAGCTGCTTGTCCGCTCGATCTGCGCCTTCATTCGCTGGTTGTCGGTCTTGAGCTCGTGCTTCTCCGCCGCTTGCGACACGAGCATCGTCAGCTCATTGATCCTGTACGGCTTGGTCAGGTAGTCATAGGCGCCGAGCTTCATCGCCTCGATCGCGGTCTCGACCGTCGCCTGCCCGGTGAGCATTATCACTTCCGGGGGATCGGGGAGGTTTTCACTGAGCCTCCGAAGCAAAGCCATCCCATCAAGCTTCGGCATATTGATGTCGCTCAGCATCACGTCAAAGTCCCGATCTTCGAGCAGTCCCCAGGCCTCTTCGCCGTTCATCGCGACCTCGACATCGTGGCCGATTCGCGCCAGCTCTTTCTGGACTACAAGCCTGAGGTTCTTTTCGTCGTCAACTACCAGGATCCTTGCCATATTCTGTCGTCGGTGTGAATGAGGGGAGAATTTCGGGCGGGTTGCGGGTGGATCTCTTGCTTGAGGTTACTTCGGAAGCGGCAGGAAGATCGAGAAAGTGGTTCCCTTTCCCGGATTCGAACGGACATTCAACCGCCCGCCGTGATCCGTGATGATGCCGTAACAGACCGAAAGGCCAAGGCCCGTGCCTTTGCCGACCTCCTTGGTTGTAAAGAACGGTTCGAAGATCCTCGAAACGTCCTCGGTCTTTATTCCAACGCCCGTGTCGCGGACCTCGATGAGCAGCCGCTTGCCGTCGGAATTTGCGGTGAAGGTCAGCGTGCCGCCGTCCGGCATCGCGTCGATCGCGTTGGTCGCCAGCGCGATTATCGCCTGCTGGATCTGGCCTTCGTCGGCCTTCACGGCGGGAAGGGTATCTTCGATCTCGACCAGTATCTCGATGTTGTCGCCGCGCTTCTGATGAGAGACCAGGTTCGCGGACGAGCGTATAACCTCGCCGAGATCGACCTCGTTGCGGTTACCCGTGCGGACTCGGCTGAAATCGAGAAGGCCGTTGGTTATGGATTTGCAGCGGAACGCTTCGCTGTGGATAAGGCCCAGATATTCGCGAAGGTCCTCGACGTCGGACGATGTTCCGAAAACGCCTTCGTCGACCCTGGATTCGAGCGCTTCCGCGCAGGCCGAGATCGTCGCAAGCGGATTGTTTATCTCGTGCACGACGCCGGCGGCGAGCCTTCCGACCGCGGCGAGCTTTTCAGCGCGGCCGACAGCGTGTATCGCCTCGACGCGCATCGTGATGTCCTCGCCGACGGTGATGACGTGCGATATCTCTCCGGTCTCGTCGCGCATAGGGACCTTGCTGACGAGCCAGTGGCGGGTCACTCCGTCGTTGTCCGTCGTTTGCTGTTCGATCCGCTCGATCTTGCCGGTTTTGAACGCGCGTTCGAACTCGCGGCTGAGCTTTCCCTTCGGATACTTTGCAAGTACCTCGAACACGTTTCTTCCGATCACCTCGTCGCGGGGCATTCCCTGGATCCCGATCTCGCGGTGACGGTTCCACATCACGATGTTGTAGTCGCGGTCGATCACGTAGAGCGAGACCGGAAGGGTGTCGAGCACGGCCTCGGTGAACTTCCGGTGTTCTTCCTTTGCCTCTGTGATCGAACTGTTGATGGTCGCTTCGTAGTGCGAGGTAAGGTTTATGCTCATCGCTGCCATTTGGGTGGCAGCATCGACAAGCTGACGGATCTCCTTCGTGCAGGCGTCCGCGTCACCGAAGCCGACGATTACGGCGCCCTTGACGGCTCCCTCGATGTGTATCGGGGCGACGTACTCGAGCGAATGGTCACCGCCGTCGATAAAGAACTTCTCGGGATTGTCGTTGTTGATCGAAACCTGCGGAGGCAGCAGGGAAAGCCATCTTTGGAACCGCTCTTTCTTGAAGGACGATCCCTCTTCGGCAGATCCGGATTCCGCGACACTGCAAACGAGTCCGATATGCTGGAGATTCACGGCGACCGCGCACGCCGAGGCGCCCGTGCCGGATCTGATAGACTCCGAAACGACGTTGGCGACCTTCTTGGGGTGAACCGTGAACAGGAGGCTTCGGCCCAGGTCCGAGATGAACCTCATACCCGAAGTAGCATCGTGCATCGGTCCCTCGGAAAGGGCGCCCTTCGGCCCTTTTGTGGAATTCTCTTTCGACAGCATGTCGGTCTTGATTATTGGTTCGACAAACCGAGGGGAGTGTTCGTCATCGGAGCCAAACGCCAGGAAGGGTTAACATCAGTAAAGAAGAGCGCTTACTCCTGCTTTAGATTAAAAAAGATTTTGTACATTTTGTCAATGTGTTTAACACTCTCCGGCGGGACATTGACACGAATTCACGCTTTTCGGAGAATCGACCTGTCTGAAACGATACAAGGGATGTTAAAGCTAGTCCGTTCAATCTCTTACACGCTGTTTGCCGCTGTGCTCCTGCTTGCGGCATACTCGCCGGCTCCTGCCCAGCAGGTCGTCGACAAGACCGTTGCGACCGTCAGCGACGGCGTAAGCACCGAACTGATCACATATTCCGACCTTATGTGGCAGCTCGCGCTTGTCCCCGGCATCCCGCTTTCGCCCGCCTCATCCGAGGACCTTAACCGGGCGCTTCAGCTTGTGATACGCCAGCGGCTGATCGCTCTAGAGGCAGAGAGGCTTCCGCGCGGGATCGAGACGACGGACGAGGAGATAAAGAACGAGATCGAGATCACGTTGAGGTCGTTTCCCTCGTCGGCCGATTTTATCGAAAGGCTTAATACGGTTGGATTTAAGTCGGTCGACGATCCGAACTTCAGGGACCTGATCGCCCAACGGATCGCGATCGAGAAATACGTCGATTTCAGGTTCCGTTCGTTCGTCGTGATCACTCCGGAACAGGAGCAGAGGTACTATCGGGAGGTTTACACGCCCGAATTCCGGCAGATGAACCCGGACCGCATACTTCCTTCGTTCGAAGAAGCCCGCGAGGAGATCAACGCGATCTTGACGCGAGAGCAGGTAGCGGAAGATATCGAGCGGTTCATCGACAATGCCGAATCGCGCGCCGAGATCGTCATTCTGAATCAGGTCTGACCTGACGCGGCGCCCTCTTCGCCTTCCTTCAAAAGCAGTTCCCTTGCCTTTTCAAGACTCTCGAGGTGCTCGGCGGTCATCACCGGGTATCTCAGGTCCATCGATTCGAAGGCCTCGGCAACGGCCTCCGAAACCGCAAGCCTTGTGAACCACTTATTGTCCGCGGGAAGCACGTACCAGGGCGAATCCTCTGTCGAGGTGTTCCTGATGACTTCCGTGTAGGCGTGCATGTATTTGTCCCAGAAACCGCGCTCGCGTGCGTCGGCTGACGAGAATTTCCAGTTCTTTTCGGGAGTGTCGAGCCGGGACAGGAACCGGTTCTTTTGCTCATCTTTCGAAACGTTCAGAAAGAACTTGATCACTTTCGTGCCGTTCTCGGAAATGTGCTTCTCGAAATTTCGGATCTGTCGGAACCTGCTGTCCCAAATGTCAGGATCGCGCTTGACCGAATCCGGCAGGCGTTTCGATTCAAGGATCGCGGGATGGGCCCTGACGATCAGCACGTCTTCGTAATACGAGCGGTTAAAGATCCCTATGCGGCCTCGTTCCGGAAGCGCCTTGGAGCACCGCCAAAGGTAATCGTGGTCGAGCTCTTCCTCCGAAGGCTTCTTGAAGGAATAGACCTGTGTTCCCTGCGGGTTCAGGCCGCTCATCACTTTCTTTATCGCGCTGTCCTTACCGGCGGCGTCCATCGCCTGAAAGATCAGCAGAAGAGACCGTGTGTTGTCCGCGTACATAACGGCCTGGAGTTCGCGAAGACGTTTCACGTTCGCTTTCGTATCCCGTTTCGCCGCTTTCTCGTCCGAATAGCCGCCCGTGAATCCGGGATCGTGGGCAGCAAGATCGAATCCGCTACCGTCGGTGATCTTGAATCTTTTTAGGTCCATACCCGTATTCTGCAACAACTTGCGCAGTACACGAAACAGGCCGCGCGATCAAAGTTCCGCTTGGCAAATGCCTCGGGCGGAATGTTACATTGAAATATCCTTTAGTGGCTTCGATATCTTGTCCTTATGAACATTGGAATCACGGTCTATCCGACATACGGGGGAAGCGGGATCGTCGGCTCGGAACTCGGAGCCGAGCTCGCCGAGCGCGGACACAACGTCCATTTCATCTCGTCAACGCTGCCGACGAGACTGACCGAGCTCAGCGAGCGGATACATTTTCACGAAGTGGAGATGATGACGTATCCCCTGTTCGAACATCAGCCCTACAGCCTGGCACTGGCGACGAAGATGGCGACGGTTGCGCGCGCGGAAAGGCTGGATCTTCTTCACGTGCATTACGCGATACCGCATTCGATCAGCGCGATCCTCGCCCGCGAATCGATCAAGTCGAAGCGCTATCTTCCCGTTATCACCACGCTTCACGGCACGGACATTACGCTTGTCGGGGCCGACCGTTCGTACCTTCCGATTACGAAATACGGTCTTCAGCAGTCCGACGGCGTGACGGCCGTCTCGAAGTTCCTGAAGAAGGCGACGATCGAGACCTTCGATTTCGACGACGTTGAGGTGATCCCGAACTTCATATGCCCGAACCATTACCAGAGGGACACGGGTTCGCCGCTCAGAAAAGAACTGGCGGACGAAGGCGAAACGCTTCTCGCCCACGTATCGAACTTCCGTAGCGTGAAGCGCCCGGTCGATTGCGTCGAGATACTCGGCAAGGTCCTCGAAAAGGGAGCGAGGGCGAGGCTTGTGATGGTCGGCGACGGCCCTCAGCGTTCGGCGTGCGAATACAGGGCGGAGCAGCTCGGGATCAAGCAGTACGTCACTTTCGCGGGTAAAAAGGCGAACATCTCCGATTATCTCGCGGTATCGGACATTTTCCTTTTGCCTTCGGAGCTTGAGTCGTTCGGGCTCGCCGCGCTTGAGGCGCTCGCCTGCGAGGTGCCCGTGATCGCGTCCCGCGTCGGCGGGATCCCGGAAGTGGTTACCGACAACGAGACCGGATTCCTGAGCAATTTCGGCGACGTCGAGAAGATGGGCGAAGACACGTTGAAGCTTATCAACGATGAGGATCTTCGCGAGGCGTTCGGAAAGGCCGGCCGCGAGAGCGCCGTGACGCGCTACAGCGCCAGCGAGATAATCCCGCAGTACATAAACTTCTATGAAAAGGTCCTCGGAGCAAGAACAGCAAGCGCCGCAGAGCGTTCCTGAAGAAAAACCGAACGAATGGTGGTACCGCGTGTACGCGTTCGTCGTCGTGTTCACCGCCGTCGTGATCGCGCTTCTCGGGACATTCACCTGGTACTATTCGGGATAGGCGTCCGCTTTACATTTCTTTGCATCATTCCGCCGTCCTTTCGGCTATCATCTCCGTCTTATCGCGAGATCACTTCTTACGGAGATATTTACAATGAACAAAAGGATTTTCGCCTGCGCGGCTCTCGCCGTGCTTGCCGCGGTTTCGTTCGCGGCCGCTCAGAACAAGACGCCTGACTTTGGGGGCAAATGGAAGCTCGATATGTCGAAGAGCGAGCTCGGAGAGCGCTCGAGGGTCGAGTCGATGGACATGACGGTCGAGCAGACCGCCGATTCGCTTTCTGTTGAGAGGACCCCGAAATTCGCCGGCGGCGGCGAGGGAATGGGGGGAGGAATGGGCCGAGGAATGATGGGCGGCGGAAAGATGACGTACGACCTTTCGGGAAAGGAGACAAAGGTCGAAGGCTCGATGGGAAATGCAGTGCTGAAGGTTGAGAACGGAAAGGACGGAAAGCTTGTCCTGACCCAGAACCGTAACCTCGAAACCCAGATGGGATCTTTCTCGCTGAAGACGGTCGAGACTTGGGAGCTTTCAGCGGATGGAAAAACCCTGACGATCAACAGCTCGACGGAAACCCCCAGGGGTAACCGGACGCAGAAGATGGTCTTCGGGAGGCAATGACCATTCACCGGGGGACGTTGATTTTCGATCAATGTTCCCCGGTTATTTTTTCAGTGGTCTTTCATCCCTGTTCCCTGATCTCTGGTCTCTGGCCCTTGATCGGCCTTCCACAGACATGCCGCGCCTATGGCGCTGGCCTGAGTGACCCACGTATCGAATCCGTTGTTTGAGTCAAAGAGATCCATCGGACTTGTGTAACCCGGAAGGCTTCGCAAACCCGGTCGACTCGTCGAACTGATCTGCCGCCCCTCCGGGGCTTGGGCACATTTTTAACCACTAACCCGGGGTTTCGCCTACGGCTCCATCCCGGGCTACCTTCCGCTGCCCCTCCGGGGCAGATGTCCATAAAATACGCGATCCGGATTGACGAGGGACGGACCAGAAAGGCTTCGTTCGCTTCGCTCAATGCGGGCGGGCCGCCCGCGCTCCAGTCATTTCAACCCGACAGACTCGACAGACTCGATAGACTCGAGCGACTAGATAGACTCGACAGGCTCGAGAGACTCGACAGTCTCGATAGACTCGATCGACTCAATAGACTCGACAGACTCGATCGACTCGACAGACTCTCCCCCCGCCCTTAGAATTTAAGTTTTACGAATGAGCAATAAAATCAACATAGTCGGCGGAGGTCTCGCCGGCGCCGAGGCCGCGTGGCAGGCCGCAGAGTCCGGAGCCCAGGTGCGGCTGTACGAGATGCGGCCCGTGGCGCAAACTCCCGCGCACAGGACGGACAAGCTCGCGGAGATCGTCTGTTCGAACTCCTTCAAGACCGATGAGCCCGGAACGGCTCCGTACCTTTTGAAAGAAGAACTCCGGCGTGGCGGCTCCCTAATAATGGAAGCCGCCGATGCGAACCGGGTTCCGGCAGGCGCGGCGCTGGCGGTGGACCGCCTGGAGTTTTCGGAAGAGATCACGCGGCGGATCGAGTCGCATCCGCGGATCGAGATCGTTCGCGAGGAGTTCCGCGTGCTCCCTGAAGACGAGATCACGGTCATCTGCACGGGGCCTTTGACGAGCAGCGCTTTGACGGACGAGATAATCCGCCTGACCGGCGACGACCAGCTCTATTTCTACGACGCCATCGCGCCGATCGTGTCGTACGAATCGATCGATATGACCATCGCGTTCAAGGCCGCGCGGTACGGCAAGGGCGGGGACGATTACATCAACTGCCCGTTCACGAAGGAGCAGTACGAGACCTTTTACAACGAACTGATCAACGCGAAGTCGGTGCCTTTGAAGCGGTTCGAAGAAACGCACTGGTTCGAGGCGTGCCTCCCGCTCGAGGAGACCGCGAGGCGCGGCGTCGATACGCTTCGTTTCGCGTGTATGAAACCGAGGGGCCTGCCCGATCCGAAGACCGGGCGAGAGCCGTACGCCGCGGTCCAGCTTCGGCAGGAGAACCAGATGGCTGACGCCTGGTCGCTGGTCGGGTTCCAGAACCATCTTCGGTATCCGGAACAGAAGCGGATCATCCGCCTGATCCCGGGCCTGGAGAATGCCGAGATCCTGCAATACGGGCAGATCCACAGGAACACGTTCGTGAACTCGCCGAAGCTTCTCAACGAATCGCTCCAGGTCGAGAAACAGCCGAACCTGTTCTTCGCCGGGCAGATCACGGGAGTCGAAGGCTATCTCGAATCGGTCGGGACCGGATGGCTGGCGGGGATCAACGCAGCGCGTCTTTCGGAAGGCTCGGAACTTCTGAAGGCACCTTCAAAGTCCGCGATCGGGTCGCTCTGCAGATACGTTGCGACCGCCGAGACGAAGAACTTCCAGCCGGTGAACATCACTTTCGGACTTCTCGAACCTCTTCCGGAGGATCTGAGAAGAAAATACAGGAACAAGCGGGAAAGGCACGCTTACCAGGTCGGGCTCGCGCTTGAGGAATGGGACCGCTGGATGGAAGAGACCTTCCGGGTCGCCGACGCAAGCGTCGCCTGAGAACGATCTATGCCGATAACGAACCAGGAATTCAGGAACGCTCTCGCGACCTTCGCGAGCGGCGTGACGGTTGTCACCGCGGCCTCGCCGGACCGAAAGCTCTACGGCCTGACCGTCTCGGCGTTTTGCTCGGTCTCGCTCGAGCCGCCGCTCGTTCTGATCTGCATCGAGAAGACTGCCCGCTGCCACGAGGCGTTCAAGGATTCGGGAAAACTCGTCGTGAACGTGCTCGCGGAAGACCAAAGGCAGGTCTCGGAGCGGTTCGCGACGCAGATGGAAGACAAGTTCGAGGGGATCGAGTATTCGCTGAACGGCAACGGGACGCCCGTCCTTGAAGGCGCGGCGACCGTGCTCGATTGCGCCGTGCGGGAATCCCTGGACGGCGGAGACCACACGATCTTCATCCTCGAGGTGGAGGACACTCAGGTCGGTATCAGCAGGCCTCTGCTTTACTACGGAGGCAATTACCGAACGCTCGGCGCCTGATCAGCGTAGAAGGGTCAAATACCTAACGAACCATAAACGGAGGAGCACACGATGGATTTCTATTTCTTACTTTTCTCGCTTTTCTTTCCACGGATCGTGATGCTCGTGTTCCTCGCGCTCGAGCGCTTCCCGGCAAACCAGGTCCCGCTCTGGGGAGACATCCTGCTCGGCGTGCTATTCCCGAGGATCCTGATCCTGATCTACATCTACCAAAACATGGGCTATGAGAACATATGGTTCGTCGCCCACCTGGTGGCGATGTTCCTTACCTATTTCGGAGGCGGGAGAAGCAGCCACAGGCGCTACCGCAGGAGAAGGGAGGATTAGGAGGCCATTCATTAGGATTGATCGTATCCGTTGCCCCCGGCTTCAGACGGGGGCTCCCGCAATGGAACGAAATTCCGGCGCCTTCAGCCGCCATTTCTTCAAGGACTGGAGCCCGATCTGGTCAATTCTACTAGCCGCACTCGCAACGAGTCCCGTAGGGACGGCGTCAGTTTAGCCCCGGACAAGCCGAAGGCGCAGTCCGGGGTTTGGTTCTTAATGTGATCCTTAGGCGCGTAGCGGCGGCACGACCATTGACCATTGACCATTGACCAACGAAGCGCCGCGTAGCGGCGGCACCATCATTGACCATTGACCATTGACCATTGACCAACGAAGAGCCGCGTAGCGGGGGGCAACTGATCGAAGGATCGATCGCCGGCCGACTAACTCAACTCACTTAACTCAGCCAACTCGGCCGACTCACTCAACTCAGCCAACTCAGTCAACTCGCTCAACTCGGTCAACTCAGTCAACTCAGCCAACTCACTCCGGCCTCTCCGGCCGCTCGTTTTCAGGGAGCACCGCGTAAACGTCGTCATATGACACGTAGCCGTCCTTGACCACCGTGTCGATAATGTTGCTCTTGTCCACCACCACCACCTCCAGGAGTATCGCCGGTATCTCCTTGCCGATCGCGTCGTTCATAAACGGTTTCGTCTCGACCTTCTCTCCGTTCGAGAGTTTGATCGCCGCCTCGACCGCTCCCGAAGCAAGCGGACGGATCGGCTTGTAGATCGTCATCGTTTGCTCGCCTTTCGCGATCCTCTGAAGAGCCGCTTTCTCTGCGTCCTGTCCCGTTACCAGCACCTTGCCAGTCAAGCCTGCCTTCTTCAGCGCCGCCGCGACCCCGCTCGCCGTTCCGTCGTTCGAGGCGATCACCGCATCGATCTTGTCCGCGTTCTGCGTCAAAGCGTTCTCGACTATCTTCAGCGCCTCGTCCGCCTTCCAGTCGTCCGCGTGCTGGTCCGCGACGATCTTTATATCTCCGCGCTCCACATAGGGCTTCAGGAACTCGTTCTGCTCCTTTTTCATAATTACCGCGTTGTTGTCCGTCGAGGCGCCGTAAACCAGGACATAGTTCCCTTTCGGAACCTTTTCGACCGCGTACTCGACCATTTTCCTGCCGATCACGGGGACCTGGTGCGAGATGTAGAGATCGATCTTGTCCGAGTTGATCAGGCGGTCGTAGCTTATGACCGGAATTCCCTGGGCCTTCGCCTTTTCGACCATCGAGGCGGACTGAGTCGCGTCGTGAGGCGCGATGACGAGGACGTCGATCCCCTGCGTCAGAAGGTTGTCCACGTCGTTCGCCTGCCTTTGGGCGTTCGAGTTCGCCACCTTGACGAGGCATTCCACGCCCAGCTTCCTGCAATGAGCTTCGAACTCCGCTTTGTCCCTCTGCCAACGCTCTTCCTTCAGCGTCGCCATCGAAAACCCGATCTTGACCTTTCCGTCGTTTCTCGCCGAGGCCGAGTCGCCGCCCGGAGCATCCGGAGAAGTAACACACCCCGCCGCGAACGCCGCAATGACGGCCAGTGAAAACAGGCATTTCCAAAGTTTCATTTTCCGTTCCTTTTCGATAAAAGGCGCACTATCACGCCGAACGCTTGCCGATCATATCCACGCCGACCGCCGCGACCAGGATCGATCCCTTGATTATCTCCTGGGTATAGTCCGGCAGGTTGAGCAGTGACATTCCGTTGTCCAGACTCGTCATTATAAGCGCTCCTAGGCACGCTCCGAAGACGGTTCCGCGTCCGCCCATAAGGCTGGTCCCGCCGATCACGCACGCAGCTATCGCGTCGAGCTCGAGAAGCGTTCCGGCGTCGGGCGAAGCGCTTGCTACGCGCGCGGTGTAGATCAGCGCGGCGATCCCTACGAACCCGCCGAGCAGCGCGAAGACCTTCAGCACGATCGCCCTGTTGTTGATCCCCGAGAGCCGGGCCGCTTCAGAATTGCCGCCAACAGCGTAGATATACCTTCCGAATGTCGTGTTGGTCGTTATGAAGTATCCGGCCAGCGCCACGGAGAGGAAGATCAGCACCGGCACCGGAATTCCTTTCCAGGCATTCATTACGGCGATAAAACCGATGATGCCGGCGATCGGCAGAAGCGTCCCGAGCAGTTCCCCGCGAAGCCCCGATTCCACAACTTCGTATTCCTTCTTGACCCTTGCACGGCGGATCGCAAAATAGATGATCGCCGCGATCGCGACCGCGGCGAGTCCCCATCCGGCCTCGGAGACGATGTAGCTTTGCCCGATCGCAGTGAATCGTTCGTCCGCGATCGGGATGGTCTCGCTTTGCGATATTCCCTTGATCGCGCCGCGCCACGCCAAAAGTCCCCCGAGCGTCACTATGAATGCCGGAATCCTGGCGTACGCGGTCAGGCTTCCCTGAAGAAGGCCGATCGCGACCCCGACAGCGATCGCGGCGAGGATCGAGGGAACAAGTCCAAGTCCCAGATTCACGAGCAGGATGGCGCCGACGCCTCCCGAAAGCGCCAGCAGCGATCCGACTGAAAGGTCGATGTTCCCGGACACGATGACCATCAGCATACCGACGGCGATGATCCCCGTGACCGATGTCTGGAGCATCAGGTTCGAAAGATTTCTGGGAGTGAGAAATACAAGCCCGGTCTGCCAGTGGAAGAACAGCCAGATCAGCACAAGCGCCCCGAGCATCGTGTACGCGCGGAGAGACGACGTCCTTAGCCTGACCTTCAGCGAGTTGCTGCTATTTTGCATTCCGAAACCCGGAGAGATATCGTTCCCGATATGTCGGAGATACTACCGTAAGTAGGATCTCCTCGCCAATGCTTTGTCCGGGAGTTGAGCCACAGATAGAGGAGATTAACACTGATTATTTTTGGGAGGTTCTCACGGAGCGTGGTTGAGATCGAACGAACGCCGTTCTCTCAATCAGTGTTTATTCCCTTGATCCGTGGCTAATCTTGCGCAATCGTGATCGAATTCAGACAAGCCAGAAAAGAATACGGCGAGACGGTCGCGCTCGAGGGGCTGGATCTGCGTGTTGAGTCAGGAGAAACGGTTTGCCTTATCGGCACGAGCGGGTCCGGCAAGACGACCGCGCTGAAGATGGTGAACCGTCTGATCGAACCGACTTCCGGAAGCATCTTTGTCGGCGATGTCGATGCCACGAAAGCGGACCTGACGGAGCTTCGAAGATCGATCGGCTACGTCATCCAGCGGGGAGGCCTGTTCCCGCATATGACCGTCGCCGGAAACATAGGCCTTCTGTGCAAACTGGAAGGCTGGGAAAAAAGGAGGATCCGCGAGCGAGCGCGCGAACTCCTTGAACTCGTGGACCTGCCCCCGGACGAGTTCGCTGACCGTATGCCGAGCGAGCTTTCAGGAGGCCAGCAGCAGCGAGTGAGCATCGCCCGCGCGCTGGCGTTCGATCCGGACATCATGCTGATGGACGAGCCGTTCGGAGCGCTCGATCCGATCACGAGGACGGAGCTCCACAAGGAGTTCATCAGCCTCAAAGACAAACTGCACAAAACGACCCTGCTCGTGACTCACGATCTGGCCGAAGCGTTCAAGCTCGGCGACCGGATCGCGCTGCTCCACAAGGGAAAACTGATACAGACCGGCACGGAGGAAGACTTCCTCGAAAGGCCCGCGACGGAGTTTGTGGAGCACTTCGTGGGAAGCCAGTTGAGCGAGCTATGAGCCGTTTAGCCTGCGCACTTGTGCGCGGGACTCTTCGTGTTCCTTCGTGTCTCTTCGTGGTTCAGATCTATCTCAACCACAAAGGAACACGAAGAGACACGAAGTGGAACGGCTCACCGCTGACGGCTCACCGCCCCGGATTTGACACAAGCTATATAATTCAGGCCAATTTCGAGGTTCAGCCATTTCCGAGCCGATACGACGCCTTCCAATACAACCGTGGATTCCTTCAACATTGGGTTTACGAACTCCGGGGAGAATATCAATGATCAGAGTTTTTAATTCAATTTGCTTGCTGTCAGGAATGTCGTTCACAAGATCAGCGTGTCTTGTTTTGTTGATCGTCGCGGTTGCAACAGCTGCTACGTACCCGAGTTGGCGAGACACTCCGGAGCAATGCCGTACTGTCACCCGACTCTGGATGGCGAATCAGCTACGGGCGGAGTACCTACGGGCAAAAGTCGAAGGCGGTGAGGGGATCCCTTCAGGCGAAGATCCTCTAAGGGGTGTGAACAACTATGCACGGTCGTGCGCTGCTCGCGGCGGGAATTGAGATATATGCAAGGAGGCACCGGATTACTTCAAAAGCGGCCCGTTTCCGGAAAGGCCGCTGAGCGGACTGACATTTAGTCCCCAAACCTGTCAGATCAAGTCCGGGAATTCTCGAGTAGATTCGAAAGAGGATCTGCCTTTGATAGACGGCGGCGCACAAGAGCGGGCAGTGATGGAATCGTCTTTCGAAATACTTTCGCGTCTCAGACGTAGATGCGAGTTAACCAACTCACCCCGGGAATACCGGGATGGCGGTCCTCAGTCACCATACTCGCAGAGCCTCGAAGATCCTGTTTATAACGCTAAGGAATGGCTCGCGGGATTCGACAACTCGCTCGGCCCCCTGGAGAACTATCTGGCGGAGAACTGCCGGGACAGAGACATACGGATGGAGATCGGCCGCTTTCTGGAGTCCTGCGGAAACTCGCCGAGCACAGTGATCAAGGTTCTGCTTCAAGGTTTTGGCCAGGTACCCGGGATGGATCCCCGCGCCATCTCACCCGAACTCTACCAGACACGATCGATGAAGATCAGGCTGAGGGACTGGTCCCGGTTCAGGATCACCGCAGACCCAAGCGCTTTTCAGATCGGCCCGGAGAACCCTGAGCACTCTTGTCAGGTCAGAGGCAGCTGCCCAGATTGCTGTAAAGATGAATCCGTGAACAACAAGGCCTTTCTCTTCGGCGGTCCCGATGGCGACATAATCATCGGTCAAATTCCAGTCTCAATGAGTTGCAATGCGACCGGAGATTGCGGCGGCTCGAACGGCGACCCGCATATGTGCACCCATGACGGGCTGAAGTATGACTTTCACGGTGTGGGTGAATTCGTTCTTTCGCGGACGGATGATTTCGAGGTTCAGGCGCGCCACGGATCCGTTTGGAAATACGCAGCATTCAATTCGGCCGCGGCAGTAAAGATCAAGGGTTCGCGCGTCGCGGTGTACGGGGGACAGCCGGCGAAACTTACCGTAAACGGCGAGGACTTTGAGCTTGAGGTCGGCGAAGAAGTACGTCTGCCGGGCGGCGCTTCCCTGCGCCGTGATGAATCAACATACCGCGTTTCGGCCGACGGCTATGTCTTCGAAGCGATGACCCAGTCAGACAAGATAGGAGCGGTCCGGGTCCGGGTTCCGGAAGGAACCAAGTCTGTCGGCCTTCTGGGAAACAGGAACGGCAGCCGGGTCGACGACCTTATGCCTTCAGCCGGACCGGCACTTCAATTTCCCGTAAGCTTCGAAGATCTGTACAGGAAGTTTGGCGACAGCTGGCGAGTGACTTCGAGAACGTCCTTGTTCGATTATGCGTTTGGGGAATCCCCGGACACGTTCGCTGATCCCACCTTGCCTCTTAAGAGAGTAACGGCGAAACAGTTGAACAAGACGATGAGAGAGCAAGCGGAGGAGATTTGCAAGAACGCGGGAGTTACCGACGAGTCAAATCTTGAGGATTGTGTCTTTGACGTCGCGCTGACCGGTGATCCCGGATACGCGGAGATCGCGCGGCTCCGGCCTCTGACGATCGAGCGGCTTGCGTTCGAAGACGAGAAACAGCCGGAGCCTCAGTCTGCCACTTACCAGGGCACGACCTTCAGTTTGCCAACAGAGGCATTCGCCTCATACCCGGTTGAGATCACGATCTCCGGAAATGAGCGCACGGGGCTTCTTACTTTCGCCAAGCCCGGAAGTAGACCGACAGACAACGTAGGAAATCCTTACAGCGCTATCGTCCTGAGGGGAGATGAGGAGTCGGTTTCCATCCGCGCCCCGTATTTCCCCGGCAACTATGAACTCAGGCTCATATCCCAGGACCGCGACCGGACCATCCATTTTCGACTCCCGTTCCGTTCGAAATCTCCAGAAGCGGAGATCGTTGCCGCCGAAGAAGCGGAGGTTGGCGGGTCGATCGAGGTCACGGTGTTTGGGGATGTCAGCCCGTTCGGGAAGATCGCGGTCGTCGAAGTGGGCGCACCGGATAGTGAATCCGGCAGGGAGAAATACCTGAGCGGCGGTTTTATTGACAGAACCGTCGTCGACAGGCTCCCCGAAAAGCCTGGAGTCTATGAGATCAGATATATGAGTCAGACGTCCGGAGCAGTCTACGCGAGAAGAAGACTGAGACTGCGGTGAGACCCGGAGGCATCCCGTTCCGCCGTTGACACGCCCCAAAGCGCTTTGGTTGACGGATCGATCACCTGTATTCGAACAATCGCGCGATCATGCAGCCCGAAGGGCTGCTCTAAACGGGGCTCAATGTCCCGCGCACAAGTGCGCAGGCTAAACGGCTCACTACTCAATGTCCCGCGCACAAGTGCGCAGGCTAAACGGCCCACCGCTTACTTGTCGTTCTCGAGCATCGCCAGAAATCTCTTAAACGTCTTGTAGACCTCTCCGGGCGTTACGCTGCCCTGGCGATGATCGGGCAATCCTTCCGCAAGGTCCTCTGCAGACCTGCGCTCGGGGCCGAGATAACCGGGACGCCGCTCGGCGTTTGCGTAAAAGGCGTGTGTAAGACGTGCTGCGATAGATTCTTTCGATTCTCTGTCCATATTGTGTTGAGGGAAGCTAGTCTTTGGATAGGGATGGAGCGCGGGACCGCACGGGCAGCAGCTGCCCGAAGTATTGTAATACGCCGCACAGCGTTTTGTTAATACCTGTTAAACGAATTCCGAAGAGCCGGCCTATCGCGAAGGAGCGAGTAAGCGGTCAGCGAGGCCGAGAAGGCCATCGACCGAAAGTGCCAGCAGTGCCGCCGGGATCGCGCCGGCCAATATCAAACGCGGTTCGTTCAGCTGCAGCCCTGTAAGTATCGGCTCGCCGAGCCCGCCCGCGCCTATGAAAGCGGCGAGCGTCGCGACTCCCACCGAGATCACCGCCGCTGTGCGCACACCCGCCATGATCGTCGGGATCGCAAGCGGCAGCTGAACGTGCCGCAGGATCTGGTTCTCCTTAAGTCCCATTCCTTCTGCGGCCTCGATCAGATCGGCATCGACCTCTTTGATCCCCGTGAAAGTATTGCGCACGATCGGAAGAAGCGCGTAAAGGAAAAGCGCCGCGATGGCGGACCGCATCGAGAGCCCGAATCCGGGAATAGGGATCATAAAGGCAAGGAGCGCCAGCGAGGGTATGGTCTGGATCACGCCGGTGGTGCCTATCACAAGCCCGCTGAAACGCTCGTTTCTTGTCAGATAAATCCCGAGCGGAACGGCGATCAGGATCGCCAGCGCGACCGCGACGCCGGTCAGGAACAGATGCTCGCCGATCAGCCTGATCGTCACCGGGATCCTCGCGACGATGAACC
>JAGFIQ010000180.1 GCA_024103495.1 Aridibacter famidurans | reverse complement strand
CGACTTGAGGTTAGCCGTGGGTAAGCCAGAAGGGCGCAACCCACGGTAGGGAGAGCCACGGTCATTAAGCCGCGTGGCGGCGGCATGACAGAAGACAGAAGAGAGGAGACGGGAGACAGGAGACGGGAGACCGGAGACGGGAGACAGGAGACAGGAGACGGGAGACGGGAGACGGGAGACGGGAGACCGCTTAGTCGCGTAGCGACGACTTGAGTTTAGCCCTGGGTAAGCCCGAAGGGCGCCACCCACGGTAGAGAGCCCCCCCGATCATTAAGCCGCGTAGCGGCGGCATGGCCGACCGGCCGATCGTGCCGCCGCTACGCGGCTGGCGATCAAAATCTACGCGCCACCGTGGGTTCCGCTTCGCTCGACCCACGGCTAAATGCAGGTCGTCGCTACGCGACTCTTCATTGGTCATCGTTCAATGGTCAATGGCCAATGAAAAGATCCCGGCCGCCGAGAAGGGTAGAGCGGCCGGGATCATTCTCCGGTGCAAGAGCTCGTCAGTTGCTGGCGCAATCGGTAAAGCTGGCGCGCCGGAGGTTTATTGCCGGCCCATCGGGCCGGCGTTCATTGCTGTATATGCGTCAACGGATGATCGGGATGTCTCCCTGGACCCCGAACTGCCTGACATCGAGGGTGCCGTCGGAGCTTCTCCAGATGTACCAGAGCCCATTCGAAGGCCTGAACACCGCGATATCCGTCTTGTCGTCGCCGTCGTAGTGGCCCGCGACCGGGATGTCCTCGGCGATACCGAACTGCCGGATCAGGTACTGCCCGGTGCTGCTTCCGTAGATGTACCAGACGCCGTTCGATGGCCTGAACACTGCGTGGTCGTCTTTGCCGTCGCCGTCGAAGTCGCCTCGAACGGCCTTGTCTTCCGCCACGCCCCATTGCAGCGCCTTGAACCCGCCGGTAGAGCTCTCGAGCCGATACCAAACTCCGTTCGAGGGCCTGTAGACCGAGATGTCGGCCTTGCCGTCGCCGTCGAAGTCGCTCGCGACCGGGTAATCGCCGAATGCTCCGAACTGCACGACGATCATGCCCGAATTGTTGCTCTTTTTCACGTACCAGACTCCGTTCGAAGGCCGGAACACCGCGATGTCGTTAAGGCCGTCGCCGTCGAAGTCGCCTCTTACAGGGATGTCCGTGGAGTAACCGAATGCAACCGCAGTCTCACCGCCGTCGGAGCTTCGATTGATGATCCATACGGCGCTTCCGCCGTAGTCTCGTACTACCGCCTTGTCGGTCCTTCCGTCGCCGTCGTAGTCCGCGGATACCGGCTTGTCGGTCGAGTTTCCGAACACGCTTGCCGAGAACCCCTGACTGTTCATAGAGAACCAGGTCGCTCCGTTGGGTCGGAATACCGCGATGTCATTGCTTCCGTCTCCGTCGAAATCGGCGCTGCTCGAATGCTGCGTCAGCCTGCCCAGAAGCTCGCCGTTCGGATTGTTCTGCGTAGCGATCTTCGCAAACCAGAGTCCCGCGCGGAGCTGATCGACCTGCGCCGGTGTTACCGAGACCGTCTGCGTCACGAGGTTGCCGTTCGTGCCGCCGAGCGGCGCGAAGGTGAATACCGTTACCGCGTCGCCGAGGTCAGCGTAGACTGTGGCCGATATCTGCGAGCTCGTCAGGTCGTGGAACTCGCCTGAGAAAGTAGCCTGAGTACCGGCTTCGTTAAGGTTTACCTTCACTTCAGCACGGCCGGAAGTTGCGACAGGAGGATTGAATCCGCTTCCGCTCGGGTGAGATTCAAAGTACCTTGCAAAGCCGGGCGAGGGGGAAGGGCTCGGGCTCGGCGAACCGCCCGGGCTCGGGCTCGGACTGGGTGTCGAACTCGTGCCGGAAAACGAACCGGACAGGATCACGTTGCCGTTGTGCGCGATCTCGATCACGTCGCCGGGCGTCACGACGGGCACGAAGTCGCCGTCGTCGGACCTGAGCCTGAGCCGCGATTCGCCGTCGCTTTCCAAGGACATGTTCCCGATCGGCTGGCCCTCGATGGACACCTGGAACTGGCTTCCCGAAGGAAGATTGATCTGCCGGATCCTTGCTTCGATCTCCGTGCGGCTGCTGTGGATCTCATACGCCGCATAGCCTCTAGGAAGTACGCCGTTGATCGTCGGACCGTTGAGACCCGCATAGATCTCGCTCTCACCGGGCGATCCGGTCGGCGATGGAGAAGCGGTCGGAGATGGCGATGCGGTCGGCGAAGCGGTCGGACTTGCGGTGGGGGACGAAGTCGGGCTCGCTGAAGGTGATGCGGAGGGGGATGATGTCGGGGACGGAGTGGGATTCGGTCCGCCGCCGCCGAACACGCCGGATACCACGAGAGTGGATCCTCTTCGTACTTCTACCCTTGAACCATCGTTTGTAACGGGAACGGATTGACCGTCTTCAGTCTTGAGCTTTAGCCGTACTCTCTGGTCGAAAAGGCTCGCCTGGCCGATCTGGTTTCCGTCCACGAACATCGTGTAGATCGTTCCGTTCGGCGCATTTATGTCTTCAGCCTCGACCTCGATCTCGCGGTTGCCGTTTGCGTACAGCTGATATTCAGCGTGACCGTGAGGGTTGACGGAGCCAGTCGGGGAAACGAGGTTGGCCGTCCTGACAAGGATCGGGACCCCGCCGCCCATCTCTTCAAAATATGCATCGGCCGCCATCGCGATCGGAAGAACCGAAAGAAGCGCGAGCGCCGTTGTAATGACAAGTGTGTTCAGGGCCAGCCTGAATGAAATTCTTTTTCCTCTAATTCTCATTTTCTTTTTACCTTCCTTGGATCTGGATTCCTTCTCTCCGGCTTGTTCGGGAACCCGTTCCCGGCCTGTTATGCGCACAGTGCGGGGAAGGAGGGAAAAAAGACAGGGATGGAGGATTTTTTTATTGGCGAAGTCGGGAAGGACAGTCTGGCGAGTGTAGCGTGTGCCGTTTAGCGCGTGCCATTCAGCGTATGCCATTCAGCGTGTGCCGTTTAGCGTGTGCCATTCAGCGTGTGCCGTTTAGCGTGTGCCGTTTAGCGTGTCCACTTGTGCACACGACAAGAAACCCAACGCCAAAAAACATAGCCGGCTGACGCCGGCCTGTTTCGGGGCTGAAGCCCTTCTCAATGTCGTTATCTCTCGCAACCCCCCGCTAAAGCGAGGGGCAACTGACACGGAACCCCGGGCTAAGTTCCGTTGCCGCTCCGCGGCTCTTCATTGGTCAATGATCTCGGTTCACTCGGGCGGGGACAAGCCCCGCCCCTACATCCGCTCGCTACTTCTGGCACGCCGAAGGGTTGGCTCCACAAGCGAGGTTATTGGTTACAGCGCAAAAGGCGTCGAGCCTCGAAGTGTCGATCTCGTATCCCCTAGCGGTGTGGAAACACTCCCAGGCGATCCCTGTGTCTTCCAGACGGTCTACGATCTGGTGCGGTCCTAAAGTCGGCGCTATCGACTTGATGAGAGCCGCCACGCCCGCCGCCACAGGAGCCGCCATCGAAGTCCCGCTCCAGGTTGCGTATCGGTTCCCGGGAATCGCGCTGACGATCCCCTCGCCCGGAGCCACAAGGCGTATGAAACGGTCGCTTCCGCTTCCTTCCATCGACATCGTCGAGAATACCGAGAGCTTGTCGTACCGGTTGCTCGAGCCGACGCCGATCTGCGGATCGATCCTGTTACCGGCCGGGTATATACGTTCCGCGTTCCCGCCGTTCCCGGCCGCCGAAGCGACCATCAGGCGGTTCTCGCCTAGTTCGTTGAAGATCTTGCCGTCGATCGTGACCCCGTCATCGCAGGCGTCGATCAGGTCTTTAAGAAGCTCTGGATTCTCCGGGTATCCGAAGCTGACGTTGACGATGTCCGCTCCGTTCTGTGCCGCCCAGATTATCGCCGCCGTGACGCGCCATAGGTCTCCGACTCCGTCTTCATCGAGTATGCGGATCGGCATTATCTTCGCTTCCGGCGCGGTCAGCGCGACGATCCCCGCCACGTGCGTGCCGTGTCCGTAAACCGGGTTCGTGTAGTACGTGCCGACCTCCGACGGATCGCTGTCGTTATCGACGAAATCGAATCCGGGGACCAGCCGGCCCGCGAAGGCATCGTGGTTAAGGTCGATCCCGGTATCAAGGACCGCTACCGTGACTCCCGATCCTTTGGTGATCTCGTGCGCCTGGCGAAGGCGGATCGTCTCTTCGAACCACTGTTTCGCGTAAGCCTTGGAGCTGCTGCCGATTGCCCACGAACGCCCGATTGCCCACGAACGCCCGAGCGTCCAGGGGAGCCCCTGCCGCTCGACCGTCGAAAGGATACGGTTCACCTCGGGCTTCGCGATCCGAACATCCCCTGCCATCGAGGCCACGATCTGTTCCGCGGTTTGTGATGTCTTCGCCGTATCGACCGCCATTCGGTAGGTCGGAGGCGTTCCGACCTGGCCCAGCGGCGCCGGATTAAGGCCGTACTGCGCCGCGACAGCGGCGAGGTCCGCAGGGACCCCGAGCTGGAATATGACCTCGTTCGGAACACAGTCGGTGCAGACCGATCCGGTTTCGGGCCTGGGTTTGGCCTTGGTCTGCGCGCCGGCGGGATAGACGGATGTCAGGACCAGGACTGTAAGTGCGAAGAAGATCGGTATTCGGTACATCTCAAACCTCATTCTGCTCGGGTGAACGTTCTCACCGTACAGTGCGCGGATCCGGGCAGAAAAGACAATTCAAAAAGGATTTTTTCAAATCCGGCCGATGTTTACAAACGGCGCCCACTCGTATGGATCGCGTCCCGTTTCGATCATCTCCTTCTGTGTTGCGTTCAGCGCCTCCGAAGGAGAACTGCCTTTCACAAGGTTCGAGTAAAACCCTCTCATCAGATCGACCGTAGCGCTGTCGCTAACTGTCCAAAGGCTGAGCACAAGGTTCGAGGCGCCGGCGCTCAGGAATCCCCGCGCAAGTCCAAGGATCTCGTTTCCAGGGTAAAGGCTGCTGAGTCCCGTCTCGCAGGCGCTGAGCGTGACCAGGCCGGCCTTCAATTCCTGGGCGCAAATGTCGCGAACCGTGATGAAACCGTCGGAAAGATGCAGGCTGGAAAACATTGGATTGTCGGGCCGGAACTTTCCGTGGCAGGCGAGGTGAAGCAGATCGCACTCGCAAGCGTATTCCCGGTAGTTCGCGAATGTTGCCGAATCACCGGTCAGGCGTTCCGCGCCGTCGAACATCCCGGCGACGGCGTCTATCTCGTTCGCGACGTTCGGGATGTGTTCGTCCGCGAAGCCTATGAAAAGGGCATCGCTGATCGGCCGTTCGCCCGCGCGCTGGACCTCGCGCCACACGGCCGCACCCGGGGAGTACGAGATCACACGCTTCTGCGCCTCGTAAACCGAACCGTCGAACAACGCTCCGAAAGGCACATAGTTCAGCGATCCCGTGGGAACGATCACGAGATCGCGGTCGTCGACCGCTTCCGACAAAGGCTCGATCAGCATTTCGTGAAGACTTTTCAGATGAGAGTCGGTCCGCCGCCGGATCTGTTTCGCGAACGATGCGAGCTTGTCGGCGCCGTACCGCATCGCGCCGAACTGGAATTGCAGGCCCTCCAATGCGGCCGTCACGTCCTCGACCGTCGCGACCTCTGCCGTGAATCCGATCCCTTCGGATGTGACCGTGAACGCGGAAAATGTGCCGTGCGCCTCAAAGAATTCCACCAATGTAGTCTTGTCGCCGAGCAGTTCCTTGAGAGATTCGACCGAGAGTTCCTCTGACTTAGCACGTGGATCGGAAGTCCTAACGCTGTCGATCCGCCTCGAGACCTCGGCGAGTTCGCGCTCCGTTTCGTGGGCCTTCTCGCGAAGCGCGATCCCCTCGTCTCCCTCCGAACGATTGAAACGGCTGTAATACCAGTTGAGCTCCTCGCGCAGTTCACGGCGCCGTTTCTCGAGCTTCGGATCACCTTCGCCGTTATCCCCGGAACTGCTTTCCCCGACGGCTTCGGCGAGCGTTCGCGATCTCGAGCGCTCGTTCATCAGGAAGGCTTTTTCGATCTCGCCTTCGGCGAGGTAGATCCGGACCAGGTTCTCGTACGGCGTCAGTTTGTCCGACAAGTAAGCCATCCGGAACTCTTCCGCCGCGATCGGCGCGCGCATCGACTCGGTTAGATCGACCGCTTCACGGAACTCGAACTCCGCTGCTTTCAGGTCTCCGCGCTCCGATTCCAGAAGGCCGAGCGAGTTGAACGCGAGCAGGGCGATCTTCGGGATACCATCGTCCATCGCGCGCGCTTTGGCTCTTCGAAGCGTGTGTTCTGCTTCGCCCCCGCCGTTCCTTCGCATCGCCTCGCCCTTCAGATATTCGAGCTCCAGATCGAGCCTCGATCCGGGATCGCCGAGAAGTGCCTCAGCGTTCTTAAGAAGCGCGAGTGATTCTCCCGGCCCTTCTGTTTCGAGCGCTATCATCGATCCGATCAGCAGTACCTCCGCAGAACCCGACTTCTTTTCTTCCTTTTTGAACAGCTCCGAAGCCCTGTCAAGCTCACGTCTCGCAGCGTCGAATTCGCCCTCGATCATACGAAGCCTTCCCAGGTCGGTCCTGGCGCGCGCCTCTTCTCCCTGCAGCTTCAGCTCGCGAAGTGTGTCGGCGGCGGACGAAAGCATCGACGACGCGTCCTCAAGAAGATTGAGCGTCAGGTAGATCTCGGCGATCTCGAGCTCCGCGATCGCGGATTGATGGGGCATTTCGAGCTCGTCGAACTTCCTTCGGGAGAGCTCGAGATATCTGAGCGCTTCGTCGTAAACTCCGCGGAAGGTCGCCAGGTTTCCGAGGCACGCCTCGATCTCGGCCTCGGTGACCGACATCCCTTCCCCGCGGGCAGATTCGAGCGCTTTGAGATATTGTTTCTCGGCCTTCCTGAACTTGTTCAGCTCGACGTAGGT
>JAGFIQ010000165.1 GCA_024103495.1 Aridibacter famidurans | reverse complement strand
CTCAGTCCTCAGTCCTCAGTCCTCATCACTCTCTACTCAAACTGCGACTTGAACTCCTCGAACTCGGCTCGCAAGCCATCGAGCTCTTCCCTGAGACTTGCGACCTCCGAGGCGAGGCCACCCGAAGCGACCTCGACCGTACGCGAAGCCTGTTCCTGATACTCTCCATCGTCAAACTCCGTTTGTGAAAGAAGATGGACGTACCGGACCTCTTTCTGGCCGGGCAGCCGGCCGAGTTTCCTTACAAGAGGCTCCTCGCGGTTCGCCAGCGAATCGAGCGTCTCGTTCACCTCGCCCAACCCCTCAAACTCGAACAGTCTTCCGGACCGCTGGTTCAGCTCGCCCGGGGTTTGCGGACCGCGCAGCATAAGCACCGTCATCAGCGCAGTCTCTGCCGGGCCAAGCTCGTAGAAACTCGGAACCATGTGCTTGTATTTCGGGACGCGCCCGGTCGAGCCGTAAAAAACATACGCGAGATTCTTCTCCCGCAAGGTGTCCAGCGCCGATTCGACATCCGATTCGTCGTAATCGACCACCGGATCGCGGTTCGTCTTCTGGTTGCAGGCGGCAACGAGGGAGTTGAGCGTAAGGGGATAGTTATCCGGCGTGGTCAGCTCTTTTTCGACCAGGCACCCGATCACCCGAAGTTCGATTTCGTTCAGTTTCGTGAGCATAGAGTCACCTTCATCCCGGTAGAACAGGATTGTACAAACTTTTCACCCGCGGCGCATTGAACTAGAATCCGTGCGATGGAAGTTCTCGTTGTCAGATCGGAAGACGATGCCGGGAGGGCCATCGAGGCGCTATCCGGATCTCTCGTTCTTGGCTGCGATACGGAAACGTCGGGTCTTCATCCCTCGAAAGGCAGATTGCTCAGCATACAGTTCTCGGACGGTGAGCATCACGTGCTGATCCCCGTGTCCGAAGGCGTCTCTGTCGCGCCGTTCAGAGAACTCCTCGCAGAAGGATCCGTTACGAAAGTTTTTCACAATGCGAGGTTCGATCTTGGATTCATCGGTGCTGCAGGATACGAAGTACACGGCGTTTACGACTCGATGATCGCGGAAAAGGTCCTGACGAAGGGAGCGGACCAGTCCGTCTCGCTCGCCGAAACGCTCTACCGCTATTTCGCGGTCGATCTGGATAAATCGAAGAGAAAGAAGTTCGGCAGGAACTGGTCGGGGATCTGGACGGACGATCTGGTCGAATACGCGATGAACGATGTAGTTATGCTCCCGGGCCTTATGCGTGAGCAAAGAAAGTGGCTCCAAGAACTGAACCTTGAGAGAGACTACGATGTGCTCGTCCAAACAGCGTTGGGCTGATCTTCATTACCAGCGATGATATGCGGGATGCCCCTCGCCGACCGCGACGAAAACACCCTTGCAGGTCGCACAAACCTCATCGTTGGCGATTAGCTCGGCCTCGACCGTTGCCCGCTTCCCTTCTGACTCGACGACCTTTGCTCGCAGGTGAATGACGGCGTCGCTGGGGGTCGGCTTCAGGAGCTTGATCGAATAGCTGGCCGTCACGGTGCACGGAGCACTTTCGGCGCCGTCGCGCTTCATCATGTAATGCGCCGCCGCCCAGTTCGAATGGCAGTCGAGCAAAGAGCCTATGATCCCGCCGTTGAGCATCCCCGGGAACGCCTCATGGTGCTTCTCCGCCCGCCATTCGGCCACATACTCGCCGTCGATCTCGAAACTTCTGATCTTCAGCCCCTTCTCGTTTGCCGGACCGCAACCGAAGCATATGCTCTTCGGCGCGTAGGTCTCCTGAATCGATTTGTCCATACGGAGAGAATACAGAATTCGGGAGTCAGAAGACAGAGGCGAGTTGGCGGAGTTTGGTGAGTCTCCTACGGAACGCACGCGTCCCGCGTACAGTGTGCAAAGCGAATCCCTTCTTTAATACCAAAAACGTGTCGCGGCTGAAGCCGCTGGATCAATTGGGATCTCCGTCACCGTGGGTGGCGCCCTTCGGGCTTACCCACGGCTAAATGCATATGACCGCTACGCGGTCGGTTACGCCCGTCGCCTGCGCTCCTGTCTCCTGTCTCCCGTCTCCCGTCTCTTATGCTAAACTTCCCGCCGTCGTACCCACCTCACGTTCGGAGAAACATCTATGCTCGCTCTTATCGCGATAGTCTTCCTCTCGTGGCTTGTCTTCGGATACTTCTCGTACGGCCGATGGGTCGCCCGGCAGTTCGAACTGAGCGACGAGAACGAGACCCCCGCGAACAAGGTCAACGACGGCGAGGACTTTGTCCCCACAAGGCCTTTCTACCTTTTCGGTCAGCATTTTTCGGCCATTTCCGCCGCGGGACCGATCGCGGGACCGATCATCGCCTGCCAGTATTTCGGCTGGCTGCCTTGTCTTTTGTGGATAGCGCTCGGAGTGGTGCTGATCGGCGCGGTCCACGATTTTTCGTCGCTCGCCTCTTCCGTCCGACACGGAGCAAAGTCCATAGCCGAGATCGCACGCGAGAAGCTCGGCACCGGGGCCGGCCGCGCGATGATGGCGTTCATATGGATCGCTCTCGTTTACGTCATCGTCGCATTCACGGACATCACGGCGGGAACTTTCGTCTCCGGGGACGAGGCCGTCCGCCAGTCCAAAGGGTTCAATCCCGGCGGCGCAGTGGCTTTCGCGAGCATTGCTTATCTGTGCCTTTCGATCATCCTGGGCCTCGTCGAGAGATTCCTGAAGCCGCCACTCTGGCTTTCGACCGTGATCTTTGTTCCCGCAGTGTTTTCGCTTTCATGGCTGGGAACCGTTTATTCAGAGGTCTTCGTGCTGAGCCACATTTCGTGGTCGGTAGTGATCCTTCTGTACTGCATCGCCGCGTCGCTCGTGCCCGTTTGGTTCCTGCTTCAACCCCGAGGGTATCTCGGCGGATTCGTGCTTTACACCGCGCTGGCGGTCGGGGTTATCGGGGTGTTCTTCGGCGGATACGAGATCGCACAGCCGGCGTTCAGGTCCTTCGACGTCGGCGGAATGACGGGGACGTTGTTCCCTTTCCTTTTCGTCACGATCGCCTGCGGAGCATGCTCGGGTTTTCACGGGCTTGTCTGTTCCGGCACGACCTCGAAACAGATCGACAAGGAGTCGCATACTCATCCGGTGGGTTACGGAGCGATGCTCGCAGAAGGATTTGTCGCTTTCATCGCACTGGTCACGATAATGATCGTCGCTCAGGGCGCGGCCCAGGGCGTCTCGCCGGGCGTGATCTACGGCAACGGCATCGGCGATTTTCTTACGATCGTTATCGGCGAGCAGTATCTGCCGTTCGCGATCACTTTCGGGGCGATGGCGTTCTCGACATTCGTGTTCGACACGCTCGACGTGTGTATGAGGCTCGGAAGGTACATAGTTCAGGAGCTACTCGGGATTCCGGGCCGCGCAGGCGCGATCATCGGCACGGTCGCGACGGTAGCGCTTCCGTTCGCGATCATCTTCCTGGCAGAGGCGGGCTCGTGGAGGGAGTTCTGGACGCTGTTCGGTGCCTCGAACCAGCTTTTGGCGGCATTGACGTTGTTGTCCATTACCGCCTGGCTCTACCAGGCGCGAAAGCGGATCGCATTCACGCTGCTTCCTATGCTGTTCGTCCTCGCGATCACGCTTTGGGCTCTTACAGCGCTCGTCATAGGGAATTTCAGCGCAGCGGAAGGTATCGACGCCAAGTTCATCAACGGAGCGGCGTCTTTGGCCTTGATAGCGCTCGCGATCTACCTTGTGATCACGGCGCTGTTCAAGCTTCGTCGCGACCGAGGGGAAGGCGATCTTGCGCCAGCCCGAACATAGGGGTTCCATGTTCAAGGTTCCGGGTTCAAAGTTCCGGGTTCAAAGTTCCGGGTTCAAGGTTCCAAGATCCTCATCTGCGATTTGAGCGAGAACGGTGTACTTGGCAGAAACGCGACCGTCAGGGAGCGTGCCGACCACGAGGCGAACTGCCGAGCGCGAGCAAGGGGGCAGCGAACACCATCAAGCATGGCAGAAACGCGACCGTCAGGGAGCGTGCCGATCACGAGGCCAACTGCCGAGCGCGAGCAAGGGGGCAGCGAACACCAACAAGCATGGCAGAAACGCGACCGTCAGGGAGCGTGCCGACCTCGAGGCGAACTGCCGAGCGTGAGCAATCGGGCAAATTAGCCCGTATCAATAAACCGGATCCGCCATCGGTCCGGCAATTCCGTACTTGGGAGAAAGAGTGTATGAAGAATAACGAATCCGGACCTTCAAAGAGCTCCGGCAGGAACATCGCGATCGTCACGACCTTTTTTCTCGTCGTCGTTCTCGGCTGCCTGGGCGGCGGAGGCCCGACCTGCACCGGGGAACTCGTCATCGACGGCAAGACTTACAACGGGATCGACAATAACGAGGCGGAAGCGAAACGAAACACCTGCTCGATGTACTGTATCGAGGGCGACGCGGAGATGGACGCGATGTACAGGATCTGGCTTGAGAAACTCGATCCGAAGAAACGCGAAAACCTTATGAAGAGATCGCTGAAGGAGCGAAAGTGGGAGGCGGTTTACGAGAACGACACGATAAAGTCCTATGTAGAAAAGTGCGAGAAACGCTGCCTGAGCGAGCGGGACATCTCGGTCAAATGCGAGGGCTGATCAACTGTCGTAGCGCGCCGTGACAGGCCTGTCGGCCGGCGATCCCCACTGGATCGCCGCAAAGCCTTCGGTGCTTTTCAGAAGGAACCAGATCCCTTCACGATAGACGGCTATGTCGAACCGGCCGTCGCCATCGTAATCCGCCGGAACGGGAATGTCCGTGGCGATTCCGAATTTGACCACCCTGAACCCTTCCGTCGTCAGGTATTGATACCAGTTGCCCTCGTGCGGTCTGTAAACCGTCAGATCCGCGCGTCCGTCGGCGTCGAAGTCGCCGGTAAGAGGAATATCGCCCGAGATCCCGAACTGGGCCGCGAACGTACCTCCGTCCGAACTTCTCCTGACCCACCAGGTCCCGTTCGAAGGCCTGAAGACCGCCAGGTCGGTCATTCCGTCACCGTCATAATCCGCAGGCACCGGTTTATCCCCCTGCACGCCCCATTTCACAGGACCCCCGAACCACTCCGAAGCGAAGTGGATCTTCCGGTACCAATTGCCCTCCGAGGACCTGAATACCCCTGTGTCGATCGCGCCGTCGGCGTCAAAATCGCCGGCGAAGGGAAGGTAGCCTCCGATTCCGGCGGCGTGTGAAAGATATGAGCCCCCGTCCGAATCGCGGATGCCGAAGGAGCCGCTTTTGCCCCGGATGTTCCAGTAACCGATCGTTCCACGCTTCACCCCTTCGTTCGACGAGAGAAAGACCGCCCGCTCCGGAATTATCTTCGAGTTCTTCGATCCGAAAACGAAGCTCGAGCTCGTGCCGCGGCCGTCATTGACGTAGAGTGTCATGTCACCCGGCCGAAAAACTGCGAGGTCCGCCCGGTTGCTTCCGTTGAAGTTTTGCTGTCGCGTGCCTTCGGATGTCACGCCGTCCAGCCGAAAGACGCCGTTTGATTCGGTCAACACGGCGATCGATCCGTCCGCGAACACTGCGGCGCGTTCGATCGCAAGGTCCTTCTCGACTCCGATCAGGCGGTTCCCCTCCTCGCTGTAGACCTTCAAGCTGCCTCCCAAACAACCGCCCGCCGCCAACACCCTTCCGCCGGGTAGCGAAACGATCGCAGATCCGTCGTGAAAGGGATTGATCCCGCCTTGACGGCTGACGTGCAAGTACCTCCCATCGGGGAGAACTTCCCCGTCGAACGATGCGCTGCAGCCATAGCCCGCCTTGTCGACAAAGGGCGTAGCGTCGAAGCCGACCGCCGATCCGTCCCTTCCCAGATCGATAAGGTACGAGCCCATTTTTTCGACGCCGTCGAGAGTGAACTCCCAATCGCCTCCGAGCCTGAAGCTTCCGTCGGGAAGCGGCTCGATGTCCGAAGGAAGATCGATGTCAAAAAACCCGGCATTCTCAAACTCGCGGACCGCAGCGCCGCCGTTTCCGAATCCGGAATCGAGACGCCCGTCCGCCTCGATCTTGATCGCCACCGCCGCGATACCCGGATCGCTCGTTCCCCCTGCGGCGACAACGGAACCGTCATCAAGGACGGCAATGCTCTTGAGCGAATCTCGGTTTCTCAGATCGAAGAGCAGCACGCCGCCCTCGCCAAAGCCCGGATCAGGCGAGCCGTCGGGAAGAAAACGGATCAGAAGCAGGTCTGAGTTGCCGTCAGCGTACATCGCCGTGCCGGCGAGAATAATCGTCCCGTCGCCGAGGAGCTCGAGATCGAACACCCGCGCCTCCGCGCCGGTGATACCGAATCTCACAAGGCCCTGATCGCCGAAACCCGGCAACGCTTCGCCGGTTCTCTCAAGACCGTAAAGAAAAATACGTCCTTTCAAGCTCCCGGACAGATAGTCCCCGGCGATGATGGTTCGCGTACCGTAAACCGCGATGTCCACAGCGTCCGCGCCGCGGCCAAGCTCGGGTGCGACCCGGCCTCCTTTTCCGAAATCCCGGTCGAGGACCCCTGCGGCGTAAGCGCTTGCCGCGAGCAGAGCCGTCAGGACCAGCAGGATCGAATGTTTGATGTGGGAGAAAGAAAGGCGTAAAGACATAGAGGCACACGGACGGAAACCGGCCCGGGCCGGAAACCGGTTCTTTACAAGGTGTTTTAACTTCGTTTGTTACGCGGAGTAAACACCTAAAGCCGTCAATCTCCCGATTTGCACGCCTGTCGTCAGCCCGTTTTGTAAATTCCGGGGAATCATTCATAATACTTGGTTTTGAAACTTGCTCGTTTTCTGAGCTAAACAAGTCAACAGAGACGGTTTAAGAGAAAGAACATTTTGCGGTTCTTCCGACAGATGTGCAGGCGGCGGAATGAAAGACGGTCGCAATTGCCCGATAGAGGGCTCCAGGGGCGGTCCGGCGCGGCGGAAGACGATTATTCAAGGTAACAGGTGATCTATTGATGGAATCAGCATTTCTTTACTTCATCCCGGCATTGGGGGTTCTCGGTCTGGTCGTGATGGCGGCCAAATCCGTTTGGGTGACGAAGCAGCCTGCAGGCGAAGAGAACATGGTCGAACTGGCCGGTTACATCGCGGAAGGCGCGATGGCGTTTCTCAAGGCCGAGTGGAAGATCCTTACATATTTCGCGATCATCGCGGCGGCTCTTCTCGCCTGGTCCGGAACGATGGTCGAGACGTCTTCGCCCATCATCGCGGTCTCGTTCATCATCGGCGCGGTCTTTAGCGCGACGGCCGGCTACTTCGGGATGAACATCGCGACAAAGGCCAATGTCCGCACGACGCAGGCCGCGAGAACAAGCCTGAAGAATGCCCTGAACGTCGCTTTCACCGGCGGGTCGGTGATGGGCCTCGGCGTTGCGGGCCTTGCGGTTCTCGGACTTGGTTCCCTCTTTATCATCTTTTACCAGCTTTATGTCGTCAGCACAGGCGGCTCCGTGAACGGAATCGCGATGGAGAAGGCGATCGAGGTGCTCGCCGGATTCTCGCTCGGAGCTGAATCGATCGCGCTGTTCGCAAGGGTCGGCGGAGGGATCTACACGAAGGCGGCGGACGTCGGAGCGGACCTTGTTGGAAAGGTCGAGGCGGGTATTCCGGAAGACGACGTAAGAAATCCTGCGACGATCGCCGACAACGTCGGCGACAACGTGGGAGACGTGGCCGGAATGGGCGCCGACTTGTTCGGATCGTACGTGGCGACCATCCTTGCTTCGATGGTGCTCGGTCGCGAGATAGTCGTGAGCGACCAGTTCGGAGGGCTTTCGCCGATAATCCTGCCGATGGCGATCGCCGGTATCGGGATCGTGTTCTCGATCATCGGGTTCATGCTTGTGAGGATCTCGGACGACAACGGAAGCGTGCAGAAGGCGCTCAATCTTGGAAACTGGACATCGATCGTGCTTGTAACGATCGCGTGTTTCTTCCTCGTAAAGTGGATGCTTCCGGATAACATGGTTCTTCGCGGGCGCGAGTTCACGGACACCGACGTCTTCTATGCGATCGTCGTCGGCTCGATCGTCGGCGCTCTGATGAGCATCGTGACCGAGTACTACACAGCGATGGGCAAGCGTCCTGTCAAATCGATCGTTCGCCAGTCTGAAACCGGGGCCGCGACGAACATAATCGGCGGGCTGTCGGTCGGAATGGAATCCACTTTGGTCCCGATACTGGTTCTTGCCTCGGGTATCTTTGCCGCGCATTATTTCGCAGGCCTTTACGGTGTCGCGATCGCGGCGGCAGGAATGATGGCGACGACCGCCATGCAGCTTGCCATCGACGCGTTCGGCCCGATCGCCGATAACGCGGGCGGTATCGCAGAGATGAGCGGGCTTCCGGATGAGGTCCGCGGAAGGACCGACATCCTCGACGCGGTCGGAAATACGACCGCCGCAACCGGCAAGGGATTCGCGATCGCTTCGGCAGCGCTTACGGCGCTGGCGCTCTTCGCGGCGTTCGTCGGGCTCGCCGGTATCGATTCGATCGACATCTACAAGGCGGAAGTGCTCGCCGGATTGTTCGTCGGCGGCATGATCCCGTTCATTTTCTCTTCGCTGGCCATAGCAGCCGTTGGCCGCGCCGCGATGGAGATGGTCCGTGAGGTTAGGCGCCAGTTTGCCGAGATCCCCGGGATAATGGAGCACAAGGCGAAGCCTGAATACGACAAGTGCGTCGCGATCTCGACGGAGGCCTCATTGAAGGAAATGATGCTCCCCGGAGCGATCGCCCTGATAACGCCGGTCATTGTCGGATTCTCGTTCGGCCCGGAGGTCCTGGGTGGACTGCTCGCGGGAGTGACCGTTTCGGGAGTGCTGATGGGGATGTTCCAGAACAACGCGGGAGGCGCGTGGGACAACGCCAAGAAGTCGTTTGAGTCGGGCGTGGAGATCAACGGCAAGGAGTACCTGAAGGGAAGCGAGCCTCACAAGGCGAGCGTCACGGGCGACACGGTCGGCGATCCTTTCAAGGACACGTCTGGGCCTTCGATGAACATCCTGATCAAGCTGATGAGTATCGTCGCGCTGATCATTGCTCCGCACATCGCGGTTCAAACGGATCACGGAACCGAGACGGAACCGGCTCCCAGGACGGCGGTGGAGAGTGTCAGAAGCCCAAGCGTCAGCGCGGGCTACTTCGAGAACTGAGGGATCGGCACTCGGCGAGGTACGACAGGCTTCAGCCTTTCGGAAATCAGCGCCCCATCAGTTGCCCCCGGCTTCAGCCGGGGGTCAACCGGATAGACAAATCAGAGTAGGGGCTTCAGCCCCGAGGGAGCCGGCTGAAGCCGGCGAAATAGTCTATTGGTCCGTTTCGATCCCCCCGCTGAAGCGGGGGGCAACTGATGGCCATTTTCCAGAGATTGCGGCCTCAGAAATGATCGAAGAATTCCCTGCCCTTAGTTTTCAGACAGCCTCCTAAACAGTTCTCCGCTCACTGCTTACTGCTCACTGCTTACTGCTCACTGAACTCAAGCACCACCTTCCCGAAGCTTTCGTTCGATTCGAGATGCTCGTGGGCTTCCCGTACGTCTTCCGCAGCGAAGACGCGCTCTACGTTCGGCACAATGCTTCCCGATTCGAGGAGGGGCAGAATGTCCCTCGCGAAAGCGGCCGTCGCACCCGCCTTCTCCTCGTCCGAGCGGGAACGCAGTACCGTGCCTTTGATCGTCAGGCGTTTTGTGAGCGCCGTGCCCAGATCGAACTCTGCCTTTCTTCCGCCGACCAGGCCGACGATTATCAGTCTCCCTTTCTGGGCGAGACTTTTGAGATTCTCCTCTAGATACGCACCGCCGACCAGGTCGAGGATCACCTCCGCACCGTTCTCGATCTTCTTCGAGAAACCGGGATCGATCCCGGTATCGATCGCCAGATCGAGACCAAACTCCCTGCACTTTTCGAGTTTCTCCTCAGTTCTCGAAGTGCCGATCACCCTGTTGCCTCTTGCTTTCGCGATCTGCAGCGCCGCGAGGCCCACTCCCGACCCCACCGCGTGTATCAGAAGTGTCTCTCCTTCGCTAAGCCCTCCCTGCGTCCACACGGCATCGTGAGCCGTGATGAAAGCTTCGGGGACGGCCGCCGCGTCGACAAGTCCCAGGTTTGGAGGCACCGGCGCGAGGTGGTCTTCACGAGTCAGCACGAACTCGGCCTGCGCTCCTCCCGCCGTGATCCCAAACACGCGGTCACCCTCGCGAAACCGGCCCGCAGAAGGTCCACAAGCGATGACTGTCCCGGCGAACTCAAGTCCCGGTATTCGCTCTGGATACCCTTCCGGAGCGGGATAGAACCCCTTTCTCTGAAGAAGGTCGGCTCGGTTCAGAGCAGATGCGCCAACCCGCACGAGCACCTCATTGCCTTTCGGATCGCCCGGAGCGTCGACCTCCCTTATCTCAAGATTCTCCGGCCCGCCGAACTCCCGTATGTAAACAGCTTTCATAGTCGGAAAACAAAAGGCGCCCGGAGACGGTCCGGACGCCTTGGATAAATCGATTAACGCACACTCACTGCTTCGCGGACCTCTTCGCAACGTTCATAAGGTCTTCCGGGAGCCATTTGCCGACGCTCTTCTCGGTGACCTCTTTGATCCGCTTCTCGCGGTTGCGCCATTCCTTTTCCGGATCGTCCTCGCGGCCCGATTCCTTCGGATAGTTCTCGACCTGTTCGAGCGAGATGATTATGCCGTGGGCGACGTCGTTCCAGTCCTCGTTCTGTATCCCGCGCAGAACTATCGGTAATCCCGCGGTCCAGTCCTCCTCGGGCGCAACGTTGTCGAGTTCGGGGATCGTAAGAAATGCCGGTGACGGAAACTCGCTTCCCGAGAACTCCGATACAAGGTTCTTCTTGATCTCTTCGTAGCTCGCCTCGGGCGAGGACTGCCTGATCTCCTGCGCACGTTCGAAGATCGAGGACACTGTCGGTCGGTCTGCCATAAACGCTTTTTAGCTCCTTGCTGCGACTTGAAAACAGAAGATTACCACATAAAGTCCCGGCTCTTTAACCGTGCCCGGCCGTCGGAGCTTTCCGTTCGGTGCCGTGTTCAGTATTCTTTTCGCCCATGCGAAGTCTCATACTGAAGGTCCACATATGGCTGGGCATCTTTGTTTCGATCCCCGTTCTGGCGTGGGCGGTCAGCGGATTCCTGTACGCGGTTCCAAACACGGTAGAAGGCGGAAAGGTCGAGGTTATAAACCGCTCGAGGGTCCGGATCTCTCCTTCGGAGGCGATGGAGAAGGCGAATGCGCTGACGGGTCGGGAACTGCCGACAACGGCGCTCACGCTGCTGATGAGGGACGGGGCTCCTCATTACCAGGCGATCGGAGGTATGGGCGCGGACTCGATCCTTATCAACGCAGAAACCGGAGAGGTCCTGAACTCGCCGCCCCCGAACGCTGCAACCAGGTTCTTTCGCCAGGCGCACTTCTACTATTTCGCGGGATCGTGGCAGGTGACGCTGCTTCTTGTCTTTTCCGCTTTGGCGTCGCTGTCGGCGGCGACGGGGATCTACCTGAACTGTGTTTATTGGCTGACGCCGAAGAAGAGGGCCGCGGTTTCTCAAACGATCAAAGAAGGCAATTAATTCTGTAACACTCCATTCTTGCTTTGCGGAACCTGGCGCCTTTGCGGCTTGGCGGGATCTCTTTCATCGGCAGCCTCTCCTTTGCGGAACTTTGCGCCATTGCGGCTTGGCGAGAGCATTGCCGTGATCATTAGTTGACCGCCGAGAAAAGAGAGCCCGAGACGGCGCAGAGAGGAGCAAAGGAATGTGCATTTGTACGCGGCATCTTCTTCTTTGCGGAACTGTGCGGCTTCGCGGCTTGGCGGGAGCATTGTCGTGATCATTGGTTGGCCGCCGAGAAAATAGATCCCGCAAAGTCGCCAAGACGCAAAGATCCGCAAAGGAAGACCTGACCGACACGATAGGCCCGGGCTTGTAAACGATTCGACCAATGCTTATCTTGAGAGTTGAAGTGATACAGGGGAGTCTTTTTAAATGAGGTTTTTCTTTACCGCAACAGTGGCACTGTCAATTCTTGTTTCTTACGGTTTTTCACAGGAAAGGGACCACGAATACGCCGACATCGAGTTAAAGGACATCGAGTACAAGAACTGGACCTATCCGAACGGTGACGGCGAGGGCAAGACCGAGCTCCGCGACTATCTGAAGGGAAAGAAACTCGTGATGGTGTTCTACTTCGCGCCCTGGTGTCATAGTTCGAAGTATCAGTCTCCGATCACGCAGGAACTCTACGAGAAATACAAGGATGCGGGTTTCGGCGTCATCGGGGTGAGCATGTACGACACGGAAGAAGCCTTGACCCGGGAGCTCGAGCGGCGCAAGTTCACATTCCCGGTAGTCGTCGAAAGCACACAGCTTTCGGCGCGAAAGACCTCCCAACACTTCAAGTACAGATGGTCCACGGGCGACTACAGAAAATGGGGGACGCCCTGGAACATTTTCCTGACGCCTTCCGAGCTTAAGACGAAAGGCGACGTGCTGACGGAAAAGGCCTGGGTCGTCAACGGCGAGATCCGGAAAGAGCAGGCGGAGGAGTTTATACGCGACCGCCTGGGGCTCGGCTGAGGACTGAGGAATCGGAACCCGGAGCGCGAGCGACGGGCGTAACTGAGGACTGAGGAGCAGGCCGGAAGAAAGGACACCCGCCTAGATCTCGTCTCAGTCGTTTATTCTCATATTCTCAGTACTATCCTTCGGAAATTGTCCCCGGCACAAGGGCCGCGGATAAACGGCTCATTGCTAGTTGCTCGAAGAATTGCAGCCCGGAGGGCTGCACTAAACGGTTCGCGGCGCCTCGACGATACTGTCCCCGGCACAAGTGCCGGAGCTAAACGGTCCTCTGCTAGTTGCTCGAAGGATTGCAGCCCGGAGGGCTGCTCTAAACGGTTCGCGGTACCTCGACGATACTGTCCCCGGAACAAGTTCCGGAGCTAAACGGCTCACTGCTCACCGCTCACTGACTATGGCAGTTCAACCAGCACATCCGACAGCTTCTCAAGTATCAGCAAGAGCTGCCGGCCTGAGGCGTTGAAGTTCCCCGCCAGGGCCAGGTCCTCCGCGATCGCGCTGTCTTCCGAGATCCCTCGCACGTGGGATAGATACTGACGCAGCTGGGGTTTCGCAATAAAGTCCCGCTCGATGTTCACGAGCCCGGTACGCATCGCGCGCACGCTGCGAATCACGTCGTCTTTGAACTCCTGGTTCTTTGCCTCCAGCTCGCGGGTAGCTCTTCCCGCCTTTATTTCCTTGTCGAGATCTTCGATCCCTTTCGCGACCCCGCCGAGAACGAACAGGAACTTAGTCATGTTCTTGATCTGGACAGAGACGGCCTCGGCCGCGGCGCGAACTTCGTTCTGCGGCGGCGCGGTCCGCGTTCTCGTTCCCTGCCCATAAGCCTGAGTACTGAAAGCCGCCGAAAGCGCGGCGAAAATGACGAAGGAGAGCAATGCTTTGAACGTAACTGTTGATCTCATAGAGTGTTCCTTTTGCCTGTTTGCCGACAATAATCTTACAATCTAGTCTGCGAAGATGAAAGAAAGGCATTTGGAAGTGCGCCGGCTCGGTCTCCTTGATTTCGGCAAGGGTCTCGATCTGCAGAAAGAGCTGGAGACGCGCGTGATCGAGGAACGTCTCACAGACTACCTGCTTCTGCTGGAGCACCCGCATACTTACACGCTCGGAAGACGGGCGAAGACCGACGGCGTGCTGGCGACGAAGGAACTGCTCGAATCGATGGGCGTTTCGGTCTTCGAGATAAACCGGGGCGGGAAGGTTACTTACCACGGCATCGGTCAAATAGTGGGATACCCGATCATTTCCCTTAGCCCGGACCGCGAGGACGTCCACAAGTACGTGCGCGACCTTGAGGAGACGCTGATAAGAACGCTTGGAGATTTCGGGATCGATGCTTTTCGGATCGAGGGCCTGACCGGCGTTCACACTTCGGAGGGCAAGGTTGCTGCGATCGGTGTCCACATCAAGCGATGGGTCACGACCCACGGTTTCGCATTGAACGTGAATACCGACCTGAGCTACTACGACTGGATAATCTCCTGTGAAGGCGAGCCAGTGATTTCGATGGAGAAACTTCTCGGGCGCGAGATCGCGCTTGCAGAAGTAGAGGATTCGATCGTCAGCAATTTTTCGAAGGTCTTCGGAATTGGCAAGACAGCCGTCATCGACCTTGCGAAGGTCCGCACCCCGGCAGCGGGATGAATTGCCGGGATCTATTAAACAGAAGGAAATCAATGATGAGATTATTTGCACTTATACTGATCGCTTCCGCCGCAATTCTTTTTTCCGCGTGCCCTTCCGAACCGGCCAGCAACGGCGCGACTTCGCCCGCGAATACGGGGGAGCCTGCCTCTGACCAGCCAGGGATCCGTGTCACGGAACAGCCTGACCGAATTCAGAAGATGATCGAGGACCGGGGCGAACAGGAGCAAGCGAAGCCCGACCTGACGGTCGAGTCGCCCACGGAAGGCGCCGTGATCGAAAGCTCGACCGTAAAGGTCAAGGTCACTGTCGGAGGCGACCTCAAAATGGGTAAGGACGACGCCGGAATGGGGAATCACGTACACGTGATCCTCGATAACCAGCCTTACGCCGCTCATTATATGTGGGACGAAGGGTTCGAGCTTCGGAACGTGACCGACGGCGAGCACACGCTGCGAATGTTCCCGTCGAGGCCCTGGCACCAAAGCTACAAGAACGACGGCGCCTTCAAGATGATCCGATTCACCGTCAGGAACGGCGGCGCCGACGAATCGAAGCCGACTACGGACGACAAGGGCAATACGATGGCCGATCCCAAGGCGGAAGAAAAGCAGGCCGAAGGTGTCGAGGTCGAGGAAAGCACTGCCGGGAATGTCGACGCCTCCAAGCCCCTGCTCACATACAGCAGGCCCAAAGGCAAATACAAAGGAGAGGAAGCGGAGGCGATCATGGTGGACTTCTGGCTTACAAACGCTCAGCTGAGGGGCGACGGCGGCCAGTACCTGATCCGCTGTACGATCAACGACGGCGAGCCGCTGGTTATCGAAAAATGGGCGCCGGTTTGGCTTGCGGGCTGGAAGAACGGAAAGAACGTTGTGAAAATGGAATTGATCGACGCCGAAGGAAATCCGGTTGAGAACGGAGGATACAACTCAACTACGAGGGAGATCACGGTGACCCGCTAGGCAGGGATCTTCACCAACACGGCCGCCGCGGGAATTCTCGCGGCGGCTTTTTACTTACTGGCCGGGCCGCCTTGCCAACCGGAGGCTTATAATCTAAGCTCTTGGTTTTCCATTTTCACAGAATTCTTTAGAGAGCACTTTTTATGAGACGTGACATCACTTCGTGGTTCAGCGGGAACCTCGGAATGGAGATGCCGCTAGTGGCGTACGGACATTCCGGATATCCCTTGCTGATGTTCCCGACCGCCGCTGCCGATTATCTCGAGTACGAGCGGTTCTACCTGGTCCATTCGATCAAGGATTTCATCGAGGCCGGTCTGATCCGGGCTTACTCTATCAACTCGGTCAACAAATACAGCCTTCTGAACCGCGAGTCCCATCCGGGCTGGAAGGTCGAGATGCTCTCGCGGTACGACCGCTACATCGTCGAGGAAGTACTTCCCCTGATCCGCAACGAATGCGGGGACGACGCCAGGCCTCTAACCACAGGCGCGAGCCTCGGAGCGTTCCTCGCCGCGAACACCTATTTCAAGCATCCCGACCTGTTCCGCGGCACGATCGCGATGAGCGGCAGTTACGACATTTACAATTACCTGGAGAGCTACTACGACGAGAACGTCTACTTTAACAATCCGGCGATGTACCTGAAGAACCTGAACGACGACTATCATCTCCCCAGGCTTCGCAAAGCGGATTCGATCGTCATCGTCACGGGCCAGGGCGCGTATGAGGCGCCGGACCGAAGCCGCGAGTTCTCCGGACTGCTTCACTCCAAGGGGATACCCCATCTTCTCGAGCTGTGGGGCCACGATGTGAACCACGACTGGGAATGGTGGCGGAAGATGCTTCCTTACTATCTGGGAAGGTTCTGCAGCTAGGTCCGCCGGCGAATCGGCGGGCTCACAATTCGGACGGCCGTATCCTTGAGGGAACGGCCGTTTTTCTATGCAGCGGGCGGGCTATGATGTTATTCTCGATGCTCATAAGTACGGCCGTTCGCGACCACCGGACGCATTTGCGCGCGTACTTAGGCATTATAAATTTCAAGGAGAAGTACATAAATGAAACGAATCATTCTGCCCGCAATCATCCTGTTCGCCACGATAGCCGGTTTTTATACAGGTTCGGTTCTCGCGGAGAACGCCGAAAAAGCGGCCGTCAAGGTGCCGCTTGAGAACTACCTGAAGGGTCAGGAAACAGGGAATCCGGAGTTTATGAAGAAAGCGTTCCACACGGAAGGCAAACTGATGTTCATTCGCGACGGCAAATACACAACCGTCGATTTCCCAGTTTACATAGGCCGCATGAACGGAGCACCCCAGGCGGACGAATCGGCCCGCAAGCGGTGGATCGAGAGTGTCGACATCTCGGGAAATGCCGCCGTGGGTAAGATCGTGCTTGATTACCCCAACGTACGTTTTGTCGATTACATGTCTTTGCTGAAGATCGACGGCGAATGGAAGATCGTGAACAAAACGTTCTACGCCGAACCGAAGAACGCCGGCTCCGAGTAGTCAGCTGATCACTTATCTGGCCTTTGGACGCCGGGTTCGGGAGTCAATCCCGTGCCCGGCTTCCCGCATACATAGAAAAATTTCCCGCCCTTGTGAAAGTTTTCGCAAAAACGTCCTCCGTGTCTGTCTATGGCCGGAGGAATTATTCATATCATGAGTTTCACAGAATATTTTGAACCGGCGGCAAAGCAGACAGTCGCGAACGTACTTGGAAGTTCGCGGATCCATAAAATGAAGAAGTTCACGTTCCAGGGCCACACATTCGACCCGGCACACCTTGCACATATGTACTACGAAGTAACGCAGGGCGCTTTGAACGTGAAGCTCGACACATCCCAGAACAGTTCGGCATACTACAAGGCCGGATCCAACACGCTGTACATCAAGTTCGTAAGCGCGGATTCGATCACAAGGCAGGCGCTGATAGTCCACGAAACAACCCACGCGCTGTTCGATTTCAAAGCCGCGAAAATGGACATCGCGACCTCCGAATCGATCGCATACATCGCCCAGTGCCTGTACGCCCGCGCGAACTCGGCGAATTCGGATCCGGACGCACGCCTCTATGACGAGAAGTCCAGCAAAGACAAGGTTTTCGAGGTCGGCTGGGAGATCGCGGGTAAACTTCTCGGCGGAGATGCGCTATCCGGCGATGACGTATCCAGGATGAGGAGCGCCGTCTCGCAGCATCCTCACTATGCTTCCAAGCACGGCTCTACCGCCGATTTTGACGGGATCTGAACCGCGGATCCATACCGCAAGAACAAGAGAGAGGCTGTCTGAACAGACAGCCTCTCTCTTGTTTGGATCAGACAATGTTTAGGTGTCGCCCTTCTTGCCCTTCCGGCGCACTCCTTCCGGCGTCGGAGGCGGCGGAACGGGTTTTGTGAGTGCCGGCGGCCGAGGAACGGGTCTCGTCACAGGATTGGCGGGAGAATTACCCGCGCCGTCGTTTCGGCCTCCGGGATTCGCTCCGGGCTGGCCCGTTTGAGAAGGACCGATCACAACGGTCGAAGGTTGGTCCGCACCCGCCGGATTATCTGTGGCGATATTCACGTTCGCTCCGAGATTCTCGCCTGCCGCCTGCGCTTTTTCGAGTTTCTCGAGGCTCTCGCGCTTCCGCTGGGCGATCAGCGCGCGGATCTCCGTCGGGATACCGGGCGTCTTCGGAAAGGTCTCGCGCTTCTTGTCCTTCATGAACTCGCTCATAAAGGAATTAAAGAAAGGAAGCGCGCCTCCGCCGCCGGTCATACCCGAGCCGAGAGATGTTTTCCTTTTCGGATTTCCCATCCATACGCCGGTCACGAAGGTCGGCGTATAGCCGATGAACCACACGTCCGTGTGATTGTTCACTGTACCGGTCTTGCCTGCGAGCGGATGTCCGGCGGCGCTTGCTCCCGGCGCGGTTCCGCCGCCCGAAGTGACGCCTTGCATCATCTCGACCATCGAAAGCGCCACGTATTCACTCGTGACCTTGTACGTGGTCTTCTCCCATTCCTCGAGAAGCTTGCCGTCGCGGTCGAGCACCTTTCGGATCAAATGAGGCTCGACCCGCACACCCTTGTTCGGGAAGGTCGAGTACGCCGAGACCATCTCGAGAAGTGACGCTTCACTGGCGCCAAGCGCCGAAGGAAGACTCGGCGCCATAGGATTCGTGATCCCGAATCGCCGAACCATCTGGGCGCCGGTCTGTACGCCGACCTGGTCCAGAAGATGGACCGCCGCGAGGTTGTAGGACTTCGCGAGGGCGATCTTCATTGGAACGTTGGCGTGGCTGAGCGATCCGTCGTAGTTATGCGGCTGCCAGCCGCCCCTGCGCAAAGGCGCTCCGCTGACCAGCATATCCGGTGTTATCCCGTGCTCTAACGCAGCGGTGTAAATGAAAGGCTTGTAACACGATCCGGTCTGCCGAAGTCCTTGCGTGGCGTTGTTGAACTTGTTGGTGTGGTAATCGTATCCGCCGACCATCGCTACGATCTCGCCGTTTTTGGCGTTGACCGTGACCATCGCCGCCTGGATCTCCGGAACCTGCGCGAGTTCGACGGTCAGAGTCTCGTTTGCGTCATCGACCTCTTTGATCAGGAACTCGGCCAGATACCCGCGCTTGAACTCCTTTTTCGGGGTCGAACCGCTGCGGCCCATGTCCTTGGAGGTCACCTTCGCCGAATACCTGCCGAACCTGACAGTAGCCACATCTGCGGTGTCGTTGACGCTCATCACGAGCCCCTTTATGTACTCGCCTTCGGCGTAAGCGTCGCCGTACCAGTCAGCGTGCTTGAACGAGCTCAATCTCCGTTCGGCCGCCTGCGCGTCCGTGATCGGCTCCCGGTTGTCGTCGACCAGTATGTCCCTGTAATCGGACCGCCACTTGCGCCCGCGGTCGAAGGAGCGAAGCCTGTTGCGGACCACGCTTGTAGCCAGCTTTTGTGCCTCTACGTTGATCGTCGTGTAGACTTCGAGCCCGCCCTGTGCTACGCGGGTCGTGTACTTGTACTCGAGGTATTTCCTTATCTCCTCTACCGGAAAGTCCCAGGCCGTGGATTTCGGCAGCGCCTGGTAGTATGCCGAGTCGGCAAGCTTGATCGGCTTTGCCTTGGCAGCCGCGGCTTCAGCTTCCGAGATGTGGCCGTACTTCGCCATCTGCTCGAGGACGATATTCCGACGCGCCTTCGCCCGCTCCATGTTCCGTGTCGGCGAATACTCGGGGGATTTCGGGATAGCCGCCAGCAGAGCCGCTTCTTCGAGAGTCAGGTCCTTGAGCGTCTTTCCGAAATACGTGCGCGCTCCCGCCTCGAATCCGTATGAACCCGCGCCCAGAAAGACGTAGTTCATATACATCTCGAGGATCTGTCGCTTCGTATAGAAGCGCTCGATCTCGAGCGCCATCATCCACTCGCTGACCTTTCGTGTGTACGTCTGCTCTTTCGTGAGGAACAGGTTCTTCGCAAGCTGCTGAGTGATCGTTGATGCGCCTTCCATCCTTCCCGTAAGCATATTCTTGTAAACGACACCAAGAATGCGGTAGGGGTCGATCCCGATATGGTCGTAGAAGCGATAGTCTTCGATCGAGAGCAGCGCGTTCTCGACCAGCGGCGGAATGTCCTTTTCCTTGATCGGAATCCGCTTTTCGATCGCGAATTCAGCAAGCACGGTCTCGCCGTCATCCGCATAGATCTTCGTGACCTGCGGCGGCCGGTAGGTCGCCAGCGCGGAAACCTCCGTTGCGTAGCGGGAATTGTTCAGGTAGTAAGCTCCAAGGATGCCCGTTAGCCCGCCCGCCGAAAGCGCGAGCGCCAAAGCGGTCGGAAACCAAAGCACGCGCCACCAGCTCCGTCCCTTTCCCTGGACCGAGCTAACTTCGCGGGTTTTTCCGTTCTTTTTTCCGTTTGCCATCCTTTGAAACCTCCTAATTGACAAAACGCCTCATTTTAACACTTATCACGAAGCCGATCGCGATGAACGTCGAAAGGACGGCGGACAGCCCCGCGCTCATAAGCGGCAGAGGCACGCCTATGACTGGCAGGAATCCGAGCACCATTCCGACGTTGATAAATATCTGGAACACCATTCCGCCCGCGATCGACATGATCACGAGCATACCTATCCTGTCCGGCGCCTCGCGGGCGCCCGCCACAAGACGAGATATCAGAAGCGCGTACGCAAGCAGCAGCGACAGACAGCCCACGAAACCCGTGTTCTCCGCGGTCACCGCGAAGATGAAGTCCGTATGCGGTTCCGGAAGGAACTTCAGAACGCTTTGAGATATCTCCTGGTTGCCTTTTATCCCGGTCAGGCCGCCCTTTCCGACCGTGATCATCGACTGATGCGTGTGATACCCGAATCCGCGGGGATCCGCGTTTTCCGGGTCCAGGATCGCCTCGATCCTTTCGCGCTGGTAGTTCTTTATGAACCCAGTGTTCACGCCCACAACATACGCGGTCGGCACAAAGATCAGCGTGGCGATTATGGCCAGGACCACGTACCGCATACGGACCGCTGACAGGAAGAGCACCACGGCGAGCAGCGGGAAGTAGGTGATCGCCTGTCCCGCGTCGGGCTCCATAAGGATCAGCACAAGCGGCAAGGCGAGGATCAGGCCGCCGACGAACATCTCCCGGAACTTCAGCGGTCCGGGCTTCCTGTTGCCGAAGTACTTCGCGAGCATCAGCACGACGGGGATCTTCACGAACTCCGAAGGCTGGAAGCGGCCGATGAACGGAACCGCCAGCCACGCCCTCTGACCGTTGATCTTCACACCGAGTCCGGGGATCAGCACGAGGATCAGCAAAATGATTCCGAGGGCATAGAAAACGGGCGCGGCATCGACGATCCTTCGGTAATCTGAAACGGCGACAACGAGCATCGCGCCAAGCGCGATTCCGAGCCCGAGGATCTGCTTCGACCAGTAAGTCTCCGTAGGCTGCGCGTTGTAGATCTGCCAGACGCCGAAGGCAACGATCGCCACGGCGAGCACCGCCGTGAGCCAATCGAAATCCCTAAGCTGCCGTTTTTCAATGATCGCGACCATCGGTTTTCACTGTCCTCGGTTGTCAGCTGGTGTTTCCGGCTTTCTGCGGCGCGGGACTTCCCTTCCGATTATGTTCGCCGAAGGCCTGTCGGGGTCTATTTCCGGCGGCGCGGTCACGTTAGCTCCCGGATTCGGCGTCGCCGTTGCTTCCGGTTTGGCTTCATCGGTCGCGGAAGGTTCTTCGTCTTCCGCTGTTTCGCCTCCGCCTCTGTATTTCTTCACATACGCTTCGAAAACGCCCTTCACGGCAGGCGCTGCGTGCGTGCCGCCAAATCCGGCGTTTTCGATGATCGCGACGACCGCGATCTCGGGAGCGTAGGCCGGAGCGAATCCTACAAACCAAGCGTGGTCCTTTAGTTTGCCTTTGTCCTTTCCGAGCTCTGTAACCTGCGCCGTGCCCGTCTTGCCTGCAATGGCGAACTCCTCACCCATCGAGATCCGGGTCGCCGTACCGCCCGCATTAACAACTCCGTACATACCGTCGAGCACAAGGTCGTTCTGCTCCTTTGTCATCTCGATGACGGGAATCTCAGGCGCCTCGTACGCAAAACCCTTCTTCGCCGGTACGTAGTTCGGTTCTCCCTTTTCGCCGACGGCGCCGATCTCCTTGAACTCTTTCATGAAGTGCGGAACCTGCAGCTTCCCGCCGATACCGACACTCGTGACCGCCCGGAGCATCGAGATCGGAGTTACATCGACCGTCACCTGTCCGATCGAGGCGAAAACCGTTTCGATATCCGGCCACCGGCCCCGGCTCCGTTTCTCGACCAGCTCGCGGTAGTACTTCGGCGTCCGGCTGATAACCTCGTTCGGCAGATCGACGCCGCTCCGTTTGTCGTACTCGAAGGTCTCGACCATCTTGATCAGGCCCTCGAGCCCCATCTTCAAACCAAGGCGATAGTAGTAGCCGTCACAGGATTTTGTGATCGCGTACTTCAGAGGCGGCGAACCGTGGTTCCCCATACAGCGAGTGAACTTGTTGCCGATCGTGATTCCGCCGCCGCAGGCGAGATTCGAGCTAGATACGGTTACAACGCCCTGCCTGAGCGCCGCGACCGATTCCGGGATCTTCCAGGTTGAACCGGGATGATACCGGCCCTGAATGGCACGGTTGTAAAGAGGCCGCGTTTCGTCCTGCCAGTACGCGGCGATCTGCCGACGGCCCTCTTTGGTGGCGCTTCCCTGGACGAAGATGTTGGGATCGAACGAAGGCATCGACGCCATCGCGAGGATCCCTCCGTCGCGGGGATCCATCGCGATTATCGCGCCGCGTTTCGTCGCGGAGATAGCCAGCTGCTCCTCGGCCGCTTTCTGGAGATCTAGATCAAGCGTGGTGTAAAGATCCTGGCCGGGCTGCGGAGGTACCAGATCGATCTCGCTCTGCACCCTGCCGCGGCTGTCGACGATGACCTTCCGGTAACCCGGCTGGCCTCGCAGGTATTTGTCGTAGTACTGCTCAAGTCCGCCCTTGCCGATAATGTCGCCCGGCTTCAGATGGCCGTATTCCGGTTTCTCAAGCTGTGCCGGGCTCACCTCGCCCACATAACCGAGCACGTGAGCGAGCATCTCGCCATGCGGGTAGAACCTCTGCGGCTGGAGCTGGATCCTAAGTTCGGGGAATTCGAGCGTGCGGGTCTCGACCCAGGTGATGTCCTGAAGGGTCGCGTTCTCTTTCAGCACCAGGGTTTCGTAATCGGGCCGCGTCTTCAGCAGGTTGATCCTCTCGACGAGGAACTCACGCTCGACGGCGAGGCCCTTTGCGTACTCGTCGACCCTGTCCATCGGGTTGATCTGCTCGCCCGGCTCGTGGGTAAGCGTCACGTTGTAAGTGGATCGCGAATCGACAAGGAGGTTTCCGTTGCGGTCGAAGATCGATCCGCGGGGAGCAGGGATCGGGATCATCCTGATCCGCTGGTTCTCGGCGCGTATGCGGTAATCCTTGCCGCGGTTGATCTGAAGATGGTACAGGCGTATCCCGAGCAGCGTGAGCAGCACGAACGCCACGACACGTGTGGTCCCGCGCCCTAGCGGACGGCTCCGCCCAAACTCCAGTACCTTAATTCTCCCCCCCGT
>JAGFIQ010000157.1 GCA_024103495.1 Aridibacter famidurans | reverse complement strand
AAGTTTGAAGCTGCGCTCGGTAAGCCGGAGGCTTACCGCACACCACGGCGGCGGAGCCGCAAGAAACACTACTGAGAACTCCCGGTAAACCGAAGGCGCAGTCCGGGCCCGAGGATTGAGGACTGAGGAACGCGCCGGACAATCGGATCCGAGTCAAGCTTTTATCTCAGTCCTCAGTCCTTTCCTCTCAGTCCTTCAACGCTTCCGCCCTTTTCTTCAGCTTCGAGTTCCAGTCCTTCGCGAAGTCCTCGATGTCAAAGAAGAACCACATCATTATCTTCGTGAACCAGCCGTCAACTTTCGTCGAATCGGTCGTGCGAAGCAGCGTCTTATCGGTACCTCTCGGCGACAGCTCGCCCCGCCAGCTTCCTTCGAAGGTCCCGCCCATCGAGTATGCGATCTCCATCGTCCGGGGCGCTTCTTCCGACACGACACGGAAGTCGATCGCGCCTCCCGGCGTGTGCTCGACCCATTCCTTTTCGTTCTTTATCTCGACGCGCTCGATCTGATCCTGCCACTCTGGATAGCCCTTCACGTCTTTCAGGACCTTCCAGACGGTTTCCGCGGAAGCGTTGATCTCAGTAACCTGCGTGAATTCCTTCTCGGCGGGAATGTACAGCCCGAGCGCGATGAATGCTGCGGCGAGCAAGACGACGAATCCGGCGATGATTATGACAAGCTTTTTCATGATTCCGGGACCGGACACTGTGGTCCGATCATCAGCGGCTATGCCGCCGTGATGTGCGGAAAGGCTTGCCTTTCCGTCGCGGTGCTCCTTTGATTTTCTCTTCGCGACTATGTCGCCGTGATGTGCGGAAAGGCTTGCCTTTCCGACGCGATGCCACTCTGATTTCCTTGGCGCGGAGGCTGAGCCTCCGCGGGAGAAAAATAGAGCCCGCTCTCGGTAAGCCGAAGGCTTACCGCACACCACGGCGGCTTAGCCACAAGCTTCTGTCTCCTGTCTCCCGTCTCCTGTCTCCCGTCTCCTGTCTCCCGTCTCCCGCCACCTACCGCTCGTATTTCCAGTTCCGGCCTTTCCCCTCGCTCATCCACTCGAGCGCCTGCGCGATCCGGCGCTCGCGGGTCTTCTCCTGCTTCGCGTCCGTGATCCACTCTACATATTCGTTTCTGTGCGAAGTGCTGAAACCTTCGAACGTCTTCTGCGCCTTCTTGTTCTTCTTCAGGGCTTCGGTTAGGTAAGCAGGGACCGCGAGCGCCTTCGCCTTTCCGGAAGGCTTTTTCGGGACCTTGATCCCCTCATCGTTCAGACGGACCGCCTCCTTGATGTACTTCTTGAGAACCTTCTCGGACGGGAGGTCCTTGATGCTCTCGATCTTCCCGAGCGAACCCATCCCTTCGTCGGGCGCGCTGAAGATGCCGTCCGGATCGGCCATTATCGATTGCTTCCAGAATCCGAACGAGCAGTGGTTCTTGAAGGAAGCCATCGAGATCATCATCCCTTTATGGTCGAAATGCGGGAACGACCAGCGCATCTTTTCTTCAACGTCCGGGCACGTTTCGTGAACGACCTTCCGGAGCTTCTCGAGGATCGGTTTCGCGAAATCCTCGGACTTCGCGATGTAATTGTCGATTTCCTTTGTGTATTCTCCGCACGCCATAATTGTTAAAGTTCCATTACCAATTCCAAGCTTCAAAGGCGCGATTGGAGCGGCGCTTCGGACCGCGGGCGTCTCCGCCCGCACGATCCGGGCATTCGCGCGGCGCAAACTGAAGTTCGCGGTACTTCTGCAGCGCGAAGCAGAACTCAAAACGGTGCGCGTTGCGTCGAGTCTTTGTCGGGCTTCGCCCTCCATATGCAGCTCAAGCGCTGCTCTAAACAGTGCGCGTTGTGTCGAGTAATACGGGCTTGCGCCGATTCGCAATCCTCAATTCTCAATTTTCTTTTTCAGTCCTCAGTCCTTGAGTTCCCACCCCAGCGCGCATTTCCTCACGATGATGTCGCTTTTCTTCGGAAGCAGGCTCAGCTTTTCGATCTCGACGAGGTCCTGGTTCTGGAACCGTGCGAGCTTGTCCTGGACCTCCTTTTCGATCCTAGCCAGATCTTCGTCGATCTTTTCGATCTCCTTCTCGGCTGCCGCTGCTTCGCCTCGCTCCTTCACCGTCGTCCCGATCCTCTGAGCCGACCTCGCGATCCCGCTGTAGCCGCGGCGCGAGCTGAATATCGACGAAAGTATGCTCGATCCGACCGAGATCACGGTGCCCATAGTATGCGAGCTCGCCTGAGCCTGCTGGGTCGCCGCCGTCTTTTCCGCGCGTGCCCTGGACCTCGTTAGCGACTCGATCTCTTTCGCGTAATCCTCGCGGATCTTTTCCAGCGCCGAATCTCTCTGCTCCCTCGCCGATTGCGCGACGCGGGTCCGGAACGTACGCTCGTCCTCGTCCACTTCCGATACGGTGTCGAGCGTCGGGCAGTTGAACATCTCAAGCGGCTTCTCTTTGTAAAGCCAGAGCACGAAATCGCTCTCCCAGGTCTTCACCGTCTTCGCCGTGACTTCCGCCTCCAGCGGCGCGAAGCCGCGTCCTTCCCTCGGTTCAGACTCAAGCTCGTCGATGGCGAATTCCGCCGGAGCCGCCTCGTTCCAGTTCACATAAGCGGAAACGGGCACCGTGAAATTCTGCTGTTTCGAGACGTTGATCCCGAGTTTCGTATCCTCGTAGTGCACGTCGGCATAGCACAGCGCGTGCGGGCGATAGACCTGACCGGTGCCGGGGACGAACGTCTGGGGAACATCGGGGCTGAGAACTGGCCTCGTTCCGCCGGCGGGCTCGGAAGCGGCCGCCGCCGCGGCAACTCCCACTCCGGCAGCGGCGGAAGCTGTTCCGGTATCGGCTGCAGCTGTAGCCTTCTGAGGAGCTTCCGTCTCTCCGGCAAGCTCCTTGAAGCGGTTCCGCATTATCGGCCCCGCGAGATACGAAAGCACCCACCGCGTGTTGAAGAGCACGGGGCGGCTGTCCTTCGTGTTGTTCATAAGGAACAAGCGCTTGCCGAGCCCCGCAAGCTGCTGGCTGAGCGTTGCCTTGTCGGCTCCCGAGTTCGCGGTCAGTAACCCCTCGAGGACCTTCTCTTTGTCGCGCTCGGTCTGGAGCCTGCCAATGAACCACGTGCCGACGTTGCTCAGCGCCTTGTAATCGAGGTCGCCCGGGTTCTGCGTCGCGAGGACGAGTCCGAGACCGAACGCGCGCGCCTGCTTTAATAATGTAAGGAACAGGCGTTTCGAGGGCGGGTTCGCGACCGGCGGCAGATAGCCGAAGATCTCGTCCATATAAAGAAGACAGCGCAGGCTGCCGGTCCCGGACTGCGCCCGCATCCACGAGACGAGCTCATTGAGCAGGAGCGTGACGAAGAACATCCTCTGCTTGTCGTCGAGATGCGCGATCGAGAGGATCGAGACGCGCGGCTTGCCCGCTTCCGTGTAGAAAAGTTCGTCGATGTCGATCCCGTCTCCCGTGGTCCAGACGGCGAACTGCGGCGAGGCGATCAGATTGTTGATCCTCGTCGCGAGTTCGAAGCGCTCTTTCTTCGGATAGTACGCCTCGATCTCGAACGCGCCGATCCGGTCCATCGGCGGGTCCTGGATCAAAGCGATCAGCTTTACGATCTCGACGTCGCGCCCCGCGAGCCATTCGGTCTGGATGATGTTCGAGAGAAGGATGTGCTCTTTTGACGAAAGCGGGTCGGCGTCGATGTCGATCAGCCCGAGCAGTCCGCTGACGAGCGTCGAGACGCGTTCGGCAAGCGCTTCCAGATCGTCGGTGTCCTTCGGCCTTGTGAAGGATTTGAGGATCGACACCGGCCTCGCCGAAGTGCTTCCGGGCGTGTAAAGCACGCGTTCGGCGGCGTCCTCGAACATCTTGATGCGCTCCGGCTGCTGGCCCCATTTTCCGAGGCCTTCGCGCCAAAGATCAGCCTGCTGTTGAGCAAAGTCTTCGACCGCAAGCCCTTTCTGCGCCGCCTCGTCGGCGTTCACCCACGGAAGGAACTCTTCCTTCGAGAGGTTCGGGAAGGTGAGCAGAAGGTTCGTCATATCTCCTTTCGGGTCGATGACGATCGCGGGGATGTTGTCGATCGCGGCCTCTTCGATCAGCGCGACGCCGAGCCCGGTCTTTCCGGAGCCGGTCATTCCCATCAATACGCCGTGAGTGGTCAGGTCCTTTGAATCGTACAGCAGAAGCTCGTCGGTGGCGGTCTGCGCCACCGGATCGTATTCCTTGCCGAGATAAAAGAGGCCCAGTTTTTCGAAGTCAGTCATAGTCGGTGAGCGGTAAGCAGTGAGCTGTGAGCAGTGGGGCCACGCTTCTCCCCATGATCAACAACGTATTTCTGGAGGCGGATCCAAAACCAGCCTGCGGGATTCTAAATTCGCGGAATTATATCAGACCTCGCTTTTTCACTATCTAATTTTTACTTGCCGGAATCTCCTTCATCCCCCTCATCCCTGTTCATATCCCTCCGCCACATCCACGGCGGCACAGGGTTCTGCATCCGCCAGAGCCCGTTCCGTGACTGCTTCGCGGCGTCCTCGGTGCGTGCGTAGATGCTTCGCATCTCGGGCGTCTGCTGGCGCTGGTATTCCTTGTAATGCCACGCGAATCCGCGTCGGATCTGCTCCACGTTGACGTTCAGGTTCCCGTCGAACACCTCGCCCACGATACGGCCGTACTGATCCCGATCGACCTCGACGATCCTTACTCGCTTGCCGATCACCAGGTCCGAGAGAGACTTCTTCGCCTGAACGCCGAACGGCTGGCCCTGCTCGGGGGCATCGATCGTCGCGAGCCTGACCTTCTTTTGCTCTCCCGAATCGAGATAACGGACGGTTATCGTGTCGCCGTCGTTGACGCCGACGACCTCGGCATTAGCGTCGGCCCGGGCCTCGGGAGCAGCGGAAGGCGACGGATAGACGGTGTCGCCAGGCCTTCGCTCGGGAGTCTGCGAACACGCGGAAAAGAGCAGGAAAATGAGGATCGGAGTCAGAATGCGCATAAGAGGGATCAGCCACGAATTACACGAATTACACGAATTACACGAATCGGAAGAATACAACTTTCGAAGCAATCTCCCCTAATCCGTGAAATCCGTGAAATCCGTGGCTTATTCTTTTTCGTGAAATTCGTGGCCTCTTTCCCACATGTGGAAAATCGAGCGTTCCGGTTTTCCACAAGTGGATAGGATTCTAAGCTTTCTGAGTTGAGCGAGTTAAGCGAGTTTTGGATTGTCGATTTCCACAGAATTTTCAACATCATTTCCACAGAAGAGAAGTGAACCGCAGAGGGCGCGGAGAGCGCAGAGATTTTTTGGGATCACTGCCCATCGTTGTTAGTTTCTCGAACGATAGAATTCTTAATAGCACGGGCTCTTCCTGGGTAGAGAAATTCGGAGTTGAAGGAGAAGAATAGAGAACGAAGCGACGCGGGCTCGCGTGCCCCAAGTATTCTCTGCGCTCTCTGCGATCTCTGCGGTTCAACCCCTTCTCTGCGCTTTCTGCGATCTCTGCGTTAATTTTTCCTAATCTCCTTGAACCCAAAACCCGAAAAGAATATTCTCGGAGGACACCCAAACGACACGATGCCGGAACTTGCCGCGAACATACGCATCCTCGATCTTCTTCGCGATTTCCTCTTCATTGAGGACATCGATTTCTATCCGCGCAATATGTGGGAGGATTTCGAGGACGCGCTTTCTCTTTTCCTGACCGACGAAGAGATCGCGGTGATCAATTACCGGTACGGTGACGATGACTTTTGCGAGTTCCAGGTCGGCGAGCGGCGGCGGATACTATTCGACCTTTTCACGCGTCTCCGGGAAAGCCGCCTGTACGACGAGATGAACTCGTTGATGGCGCATTACGAGAACTCGTTCTCGCTTCCGGTCCACTCGATCGGCGGCGGCAGCGAGGCGGCGTTCAGCCTCGAGACCCAGGAATTCGTCCGCAGATGCCTGTCGATGCACGGCCTGCCGCACAGCCCCGGCGTGGTCGGCGATTTCAGCTTTGATTCGAAAATCGGCGAGTTTCCGGTGATCGTCTGGAGGTTCTCGGAATACGAGGTCAAGCTGGAGATGCTGAAGGACCTTTTGAAACGCGCTTCTCACAGCGGCTTTCGCAGGCTGATCCTCCTGGCGATGCCCAGGCTTACGGTCTCGATCCCCGAAAATGTCGAGGGCCACATACCGTACACGTTCCTCCCGGTGATCGAGAAAGAGCAAAAGTCGATCGGAACGCCCGCGTCCCGCGGGCATTGAGGGAAGATCTAGCCACAGATTTCACGAATTTCACGAATCAGGAAAGAGCTACGGATTTCTCGAATTTTAGGAAGGTGGTTGATCAATGCCAAGAACCCTGATTCATCCATCTTTGATCCGTGTTTATCTGTGTCCAGATCTACTTAGTGTAAATTCGTGTAATTCGTGGCTGAATCTTCTTCGCGGCTGAATCCCGACGAGACCTACTATGAAAATCACGACCATCCTCCTTCTCGCATTCCTCACCGTATCCGTCCCCGCCCAGAGGGCACGCGACCTAGGCGTCCCGTTCGACGGAATTCCCGGGACGCATAACTCGATCACAGACGTTCCAGGCGTCGAGGTCGGATACTCGACCATCATCCGCGGCGAAGGAAAGTGGAAGCCCGGCGAGGGCCCCGTGCGAACAGGCGTGACCGTCGTCTTCCCGAGGGGCAAGGCCTCCCGCAGTTCGTACGCCGCGAACTACTTCATCTTCAATGGCGACGGAGAAACGACCGGCCTTCCGTATTTGGAAGACTTCGGCCGGGGAAGCGGCCCGATCGGGATCACGAACACCGCGAGCGTAGGCATCGTCCGCGACGCGATCGGCGAATGGAACTTCCGGCAGTTCGGCGACAAGAACGACCCGTTCGACTTCGCGTTCGGTCTGCCGATCGTCGGCGAGACCTGGGACGGCGGCCTGAACGACATCCAGGGCCTTCACGTAAAGCGCGAGCACGTGTTCGAGGCTCTCGAATCGGCGAAGGGCGGCGCGATCGCGGAAGGCAATGTCGGAGGCGGTACGGGAATGGTCTGCTACTGGTTCAAGGGAGGGACCGGAACGGCCTCGCGCACTTTCGAGATCGGCGGAACGACTTATACGCTTGGAGTGCTTGTGCAGGCGAACTTCGGACGCCGGCCCGATCTGACGATCGCGGGCGTGCCCGTCGGAAAAGAGATCACGGACCTTGAGCCGAGTATCCCGTCCGAACAGGACGGATCGATCATCGCCATCGTCGGAACGGACGCACCGCTTTCTCCTCAGCAGTTGAGGCTGATCGCAAAGCGCGTGACGCTCGGCGTGGCGCGAACGGGCTCGATCGGAAACAATACGTCGGGCGACATCTTCATCGCGTTCTCAACGGCAAGGGGCGAGTGGGATGAGAAGACGAAGGTCTCGAAGGAGCCTTCGCTGGACAAGTCGGTCCTTGACCCGGTTTTCCGCGCAACGGTGGAATCAACGGAAGAAGCGATCGTCAACGCGCTGGTCGCCGCCCGCGACATGAAAGGGATCAACGGCAACACGTTTTACGCCCTGCCCCACGGGCGGCTGAAGGAATTGCTTAAGAAGTACAATCGGATTGCGAAATAAGTACTGAGAGATGAGGACTGAGTGTCCGAAGCCCGACCGTCAGGGAGGGCTACTGTCGAGAACTGAGGTATCGGAATTTGGGGCGCAGGCGAAGGACACAAAGAGAAGTCAGCCACGGATTACGCGGATCAACACGGATTTCTTAGCTCCTTTCAAAACGAATCTCTTTCCGTGTACTGATTCTCCGAGCCGAAAGAGGAACCTCTCATTCGCAAACCGTACCAGCAACTGCTGAAAGCCGATTCTTTCCGAGCGAGCGATATTAAGAAGTCTCTCCCGCACAGAAGCGGCATTGTCCCACTTGGCGTCGTCTGTCATACCAGTGACTCCATGTATGGCCTCATCACATTCGTCATTCTGCAGACCCTAGCGTAATACCAAAGCTCGTCCATGGTGAACTTCCTTTGTTGCCATCCGTCACGAAGAGCCTCGAGCGCAACATCGAGACCTATCTTGTTCCGGAATTTGAAGCAATCCGCGACCGTCTTTGCAGGGTTATACACACGAACCGTTACATGTCCGAACTCAATTTCCTTGATACCTTCAGAGAACGATCTGCCGGAAAACCGCGAGACGTTCAGCGGCACGCCCGGGGTTACGGGTTTCGTGGCTGTCCCTTCTATGGCTATCCATATCTCAAAAGGGTTCTGGGTTGTGATTTCGTGAATCCGAAGGGCTGTAAGAAGGCAGATCACGCCTTGGGGAACAAGCTTCGCCACCTCGAGCAGGTCCTGATCCCCCTCGATCTGTGAATTTGCCGGAGCGTAGAGTCCGCGACTGATCTTCTTCAGTTCACCTGATCGGACAAGCCGAAGGATATGCTCTCGTACTCCCGGGATCGAGGCCAGATCTCGTGGTCTTATCATTTTGCGGGCTCTTGCCGCTTCCATTATTCGGTCTTTCGCTGTGCGGTCCTCCATAGCATCCCCATGTTACATAATACCAATACTTATTGACAAGTCTTGGTCTTTCGTAACACCGGTATCCGGATCGCTCAGACACAAGCGTCAACGACATTTCGCGCGGTTCGGTCGTCCGTTTCTTGCGTAGGTAAATAGGCCACAAATGAACACGGATCGGAGAGGATAACTGAAACCGTTTCCAGACGAATATCATTGAATCATCCGTGTTCATCCGTGTCCTTTCTTTTCCCTATCATTTCATCCTGTCCATCTTGTTTCCTCCCTCTGTTGAACGAGCGCCCCCGAAGTGATAAATCACTTCCATGAAAACCATTACCGTTCTCCTTCTCGCGATCCTTTCTGTCTCAGTCCCCGCCCAGACCGCGCAGCCGCTGATGGGCTTCTCCGCGGAGAGCTCCTCAAAACAGAGAGAACTTGAATCGAAGTTCGACTCGGTCCTCAAAGCCGGAAACCTGCGCGAATGGATGAAGCGCCTCTCCGCGCGGCCGCATCACGTCGGCTCGCAACACGGCAAGGAGAACGCCGAGTTCATGGCCTCTCTTTTCAGGTCCTGGGGATACGACACGCGGATCGAGCGGTTCGACATCCTCTTCCCGACTCCGAAAACAAGGCTTCTCGAAATGACCGCGCCGGAGAAGTTCACCGCCAAACTCGCGGAACCGGAACTGAAGGAAGACGCGACCTCAGGTCAGAAGTCCGAACAGCTTCCGTCGTACAACGCTTACTCGGCGGACGGAGACGTTTCGGGCGATCTTGTGTTCGTGAACTACGGCATCCCGGACGATTACGAAGAGCTGGAAAAGCTCGGGATCGATGTGAAGGGCAAGATCGTCATCGCGAAATACGGCGGCTCGTGGCGCGGCATCAAGCCGAAGGTCGCCGCGGAAAAGGGCGCGATCGGCTGCATCATCTATTCCGACCCTCGCGACGACGGCTATTTCCAGGGCGACGTCTATCCGAAAGGCGCGTACCGGAGGGAGGACGGCGTGCAGAGAGGCTCGGTCCAGGACATGCCGCTTTATCCGGGCGATCCTCTGACGCCGGGCATCGGCGCGGTCGCGGACGCAAAGCGGCTAAAAGTAGAGGAAGCGCCCACGATCATGAAGATCCCCGTCCTTCCGATCTCCTACGCGGACGCGCTTCCGCTTTTGAAGAACCTTGAAGGCCCGGTCGCGCCCGCACCTTGGCGGGGCGGCCTTCCGGTCACGTATCACACGGGCGGGACCGGCAAAGTGAAGGTCCGACTGAAGCTCGAGTTCAACTGGGACATCAAGCCGGCGTATAACGTGATCGCGTCGATGAAGGGCGGCGAGCTCCCCGACCAGTGGATTATGCGCGGGAACCATCACGACGCGTGGGTCAACGGCGCGGCGGACCCAATCAGCGGAATGGTCGCGCTTCTTGAAGAAGCACGCGCCGTCGGCGAGCTCGCGAAGACGGGATGGAAGCCGAAAAGGACGATCGTCTACGCGGCGTGGGACGCGGAGGAGCCGGGCCTGATCGGATCGGTCGAGTGGGTCGAGACTCACGCGGACGAGTTGCGCGAGAAGCTCGCGGTTTACATCAACACCGATTCGAACGGACGCGGATTCCTGGGGGTCGGCGGTTCGCATACTCTGGAGAAGTTCGTCAACCAGGTCGCTAAGGACGTTCCGGACCCGCAGATGGATATGAGCGTGTGGGAAAGGCGCAAGGCGGCTCTGATGGTGAACGGAAACGCCGAGACAAGAAAAGAAGTGATGAGCCGGGCGGACCTGCGCATCGACGCGCTCGGGTCCGGATCGGACTACACGCCTTTTCTGCAGCACCTGGGCGTAGCGTCCCTGAATATGGGCTTTGGCGGCGAGAGCGGCGGCGGTTCGTATCACTCGGTCTACGATTCGTTCGACCATCATACTCGGTTCGGCGACACGGATTTCGCGTACGGCGTGACGCTTGCGAAGGTGGCGGGCCGGACGACGCTCCGCCTTGCGAACGCGGACGTGCTGCCGTTCGAGTTCTCGAACTTTGCTGACACCCTCGGGCAGTACGTGAAAGAGGTGACGAAGCTCGCGGACTCGATGCGTGAAGATACGAAGAGTATGAACAGGCTGATCGAGAGCGGCGCGCTGAAGGCGGCCGCGGACCCGCGCGAGACCTTTGTCGTTCCGAAGCCGAAGGACGAGGTGCCGTTTTTGAACTTCGCGCCTCTGCAGAACGCCCTGGCGAAGCTGGAGGAGAGCGCGAAGAGATACGAGGCAGCGGGTCGCCCGCTCACACTGTCGCCTTCGGTCCGTGCGTCTCTCGACGAGATCCTCTACAGGTCGGAACGCTCGTTGACGAGCGCCTCGGGGCTCCCTGGAAGGAACTGGTTCCGCCACCAGATCTACGCTCCGGGATTCTACACGGGGTATGGAGTTAAGACATTGCCTGGCGTGCGGGAAGCGATCGAACAGAGGGACTGGAAACTGGCAGGCGAACAGATCGAGAAGGTTGCGAAGGTGATCGAGGGATTCGCTGCGGAGATCGACAACGCTTCCTCAATGGTCAATGGCCAGTGATCATTGACCAATGAATCGGAACCCGGAGCGCAAGCGACGGGCTAACCATTGACCAATATCCATCGACCATTGACCAATGAACCGCCCCGAAGGGGCGACGGATGATAGCCCGGGGCAAGCCGAAGGCGCAGCCCCGGGAACGGCGAGTAATTCGATCCCCGCCGCGTCGCGGCGGTATCTTCTTCACCCTGATCACGCAGGGACGGACATCTCATTGACCAATGAGCAATGAGCAATGAGCAATGACCATCGACGAACGATGAGTCGCAAAGCGACGACCTGCTTTTAGCCGTGGACAAGCCCGAAGGGCGCAGTCCACGGATAGCGTCAAGAATGATTCGCGCATCGCGCAGCGATTGCGTGAGAACAACGAACCGTCGATCTATTCGCCCAGATGATTCGAGGTCGCCGATCACGGAATTCGCAGCCGCGGATCCCGCGGATGAACGCGGATCCGCCTAAACACGCTGCTCCCAGACACCTGCTCCTCGGTCCTCGGTCCTCGGTCCTTGGTCTTTGGTCCATGGTCCTTGGTCAATGGTCCCTGAATCCGTGTTACAATCCCGCCAATCGTAATTTTTTAATAGAGATCAAAAGGCCGATGATCAACTCCTACATCGGAATCACAGACCGGGACTGGTTCGATACGCTGAAATCAGCGTCGGGACTTGCAGGCCTCGACGAGGTCAACTTCTGGAAACCAGGCGGCTCGACCAATTTCCGCGCGCTCAGGTTCTGTTAGCTGGTCCTCTTCAAGCTCCACGCTCCCGACAACTTCATAGTGGGCGGAGGGATCTTCGCCCACTTCAGCATCATCCCGATCGGCATCGCTTGGGAAGCTTTCGGCATTAAGAACGGCGCCCGCGATTACGAGCAGATGCGCGGACGTGTCGAGAAATACAGGAAGGCTCAGCCGAACCCATACGAGGATTATCGAATCGGGTGCATCCTGCTTGAACAGCCATTTTTCTTCAACCGGGAGGACTGGATCCCCGTGCCGGATGACTGGCACCGGAGCATACAGCAGGGCAGAAAATACGACCTCTCCAGGGAACCCGGCCTGACGCTTTGGAAGAGAATCATGGCTCGCCGTTTCGCGTATCAAGGGGAACCTGCGTCAGACCATCCCGCATACGGCGAACCGACGCTGATCAAACCGAGGCTAGGACAGGGAGCATTCCGGATCGTCGTCACCGACGGATACGAAAGACGCTGCGCGTTCTCCGGCGAGCGAACTCTTCCCGCGCTCGATGCGGCGCATATCCAGCCCTTTTCGATCGCCAAGGAGCACCGAGCCGACAACGGGCTTCTGCTTCGGAAGGACCTGCACGCCTTGTTCGACAAGGGCTACCTGACGGTCGCCCCCGACCGCCGGATCGAGGTCAGCAAGAGGATCAAGGAAGAGTTCGAAAACGGACGGGACTACTATAAACTCCACGGCGAGCAGGTAAGGGAACCAAACGACCCCGTAATGCTACCGAACCCGGAGTTTCTCGAGTGGCATAACAACATCGTATTCAAGGCCTGATGTAAAACGCGGCCACTTTGGGGGATTACTCTGCGACTATACTCGCAATGTATTTCGCATTGAGCCAATATGCCATTTTCTTTCGCCAGGTCCCGTCTTTCAATTGCACTTTGTCGGACGCCTTCCTGGCTTTAGGTCGAACATGGCATACCCGTTTGTCCTTTGTCTTTATGAAGTGGTCAAAATCACCCTTCCCAATCTTCTCTTTTGTGTCTGTCCAGAAGTTCTCTGCTATTAGCAAATCTTCGTAGGGCATCGTCCAAAACTTCACTCCTTTGAATCGCAGCACTCCCTCTTTATCAAACTGGAAAATGACAAAGAAGAATCGAGATGTCAGAGTTTCGTACCAATAAGACTCAAGCCATTCCTCTTCTAGAATGTCGTCAAAGTCTATGTTCTTGAATGACATACTTTCCTTCGGAACTCCGTTGGACTTGAGCCTTACGGTCTTAACTTCAATCCCGGCCTTTTCAAACTCTGCGATCTTCTTCCCTTGAAGGCCTAGAATCGCAGAAGAAAGAAGGTAATATCGATGCTTCGCATCCACATCCTCAAGATCGAACTTTCTAAGAAGTTCTTCAGCTGATTGGCCTACATAAGGAGTGAACTTCTCCAGAATAAGAGTTTCCAAGGACCCCGCTTTCGAGATATCGTCCGAGGATTTTACGACACTACCAATCTCGTCCGCAGCCCCGTCGAGCTTTTCATCAATTATCAAGTTCAAGTACCTTGACTTCAGTGCCAGTGCACGCTGCGGAGCGAGTTTTTGAGTACCGTCATCTTCGTCAGCGTAAGGTTGCTCTCTCAACGAGGATGCATTTGCCCCTTTTGTACAAGCGCCCAAATAGAAAGTGTCGCCTTCAGAGATCTCATGGGCCTTGCCCCTCCTGACTTTATCGACGATGGTCTCCCAGTCCCTTCTAATGATTACCAAGTCCTGTTCTGGAAACTCCCAGAGAGTGATTAGCTTGAAAACATAATCAAGGAAGTGGACATTCGGACTGTAGAGGTAGAACAAAAGGAGTAACAGCGAATTCTTCTTCTTAAAACTGCTGTTTTCGAAATCTTCATCAACCACTTCGAAATAATTGATGAGACTTAGAACTAGGCGTTCTTTTGAGCGAAGGCCCTTTTGGGTTTTCTTTAGCGGCGTGGTCTTAAGCTCCACGCCGGCAGCTGAAAAATCAGGCTCTTTGTTCGAATTGGGCGAATAGCCAAAATGAAGTTGCTCAACAGCAATACCCAGCTTGCCTTTGCCAGCAGTTAACTCGAGAGCAGTTATCTCTTCGCCTTTGTGGTCTCCTTCAACATCTCTCAGCGACTTGTTTAATAGCTTCTTTGCGTGAGCTTCGATGGATGCAGGCTCCTTCTCATCGAATTCGACCTTTTCACTCATTACTTTCTCGTTTCTAAACGGTAATCTAAATTCACGCGGCCTTTTTCAAGCTCTCACTCTGCTGTGAAAGCCTTTCCAAAATTTCGACTCCAATCCGTTCAACAATCTCAACCACTAGTGCGTTCCCCATCAAGAACGCCCTTTGTGTGTCCGAAACGCCATCCGCTTTTGTATGATCATGAGGGAAACAATTCAAGCGTTCAAGCTCGATTGGCAGCAACCGTCGCAGCTTTCCATTACCGGCTTTGACAGCATGCTTGAAGCGAGAAGGACTCCGGCCTCCTTCTCCGGTCACAATCGTTCTGGAAGCGTCCTCAAGCGGATCCGGAAATCGCATCGATCCTTCTGAATAGAAATATTTATGACCATTCTTGTTCTCGCGGCGCTCACTCTTCGCTGACTTATGAGCCTCCCATTTCGGAATATCTGATTCCTCAATGAAATACTCCGGTGGAACTTTCGAATCCGGTTCAAGGACTTCCCCTAATGTGACACGTTTTCCCCTATAATCTGGAGTGACGTCACGTGTCCAGACCATTCGCTCAACCATGATGCCCGCTTTGAGGAACGGTGAGGCGACCGCCTTAGTGGGATGGGGGAAGTGTTCCGAAATATAGGGAAGTTCACCAGCGATATTGAGGTCAGGCATATCAAGAGGGTTTTCGTTGGGTGGAAGGACAGGAAAGGCCGTGGCCAGCAAGCCAGAGCTGTACAAACACTCAAACTTGTTACTCTCAAGCATGTTCTCGTAAACCTCCGTCCCTTCCAAAATGCCGAGAATGAAGACTCGACGTCGACGCTGTGGCATCCCGTAGTCTGCTGCGTTAATGACTCGCCATTCGACCGCATACCCTAAGTCAGCGAGTGAAGCCAAAATGATCGCAAAGTCTCTTCCTCGTTGCGTAGCCGGTGATTTCAACAACCTGTCCACATTCTCCAGCAATAGCATTGACGGCCGCTTTTCAGCATCACGAAGAATTCTATGGATCTCCCACCAAAGCACACCTTTCTTTCCGACGATTCCATCCGCCTGGTTCAATGTCTTCGCGACTGAATAGTCTTGACAAGGAAAGCCGCCAACAAGCAAATCATGTTCGGGTATTTCATCGACATCGATCGCTGAAATGTCACCACAAACATGTGCAAGGCCTCCATCGCTCTCCGCATAGCGGATTTCCTTCTCTGGCGTTTCTGAAGTTGCTTTAACTTTTCGCACGCGATTCTTGTAATCGATACCTTTGTCTTCAAAGAACCTTTTCAAGTATATCTCTGAAGCCACCTGGCGCTTTCTTCCCGGTTCCCACTGATTACTCCAAATTGTGTTGAATGCGATTTCCGAATTGCCTGCAGCATCAAGGCCTAGCCGAAAGCCCCCTACTCCGGCGAAAAGTTCTACTACTTTGAGCTCGTGTTGTGAGTTCGAGTTCTTCTTCATTCTTTACTCCTTTTAATCGTGAGGTTTCGTCTATCGTTGAGAACGAGACGCTGTGAGAGTTTGGAGGCTAGTCTAACATCTTCATAACGCGCCGCACAGGATTCCGAATCTTGTCTTTGATCTCGCACTCCCAGACCGTGAGAACTGTCCAGTTAAGGGCTTCCAGCTTCTCTTTCTTTGCTTGATCTCGCAAAATATTTCGCTTGAATTTTGCTCGCCAGAACTCTGTATTGCTCTTTGGAAGGGGATAGTTGCATGACGGGCACCGGTGCCAAAAACACCCGTGAACGAATACTGCGACCTTTCTGCCGGGAAATGCAATGTCCGGTCGACCAGGTGCCTTATTCCAGTTCAGTCGATACCCACGGACTCCGGCGGACCACAATGCTTCTCTAAACGAGATCTCGGGCTTCGTATCCTTGGCCTTATTGGCGCTCATGACCCGTGAGGTCACTTCCTTTTCAGGAATGGGTGCGCGCCCATCCCTTAGATAGGATCTCTTTTCTGGTTGACCTTTCCTATTGGACACTTACTACTTCTTCGTCTTCGATTTTCTCAGTGTTTCTGCAATTCTACCGAATCCAGTTGCTCCACAACATACCCCTTCACCTCTTCCGCCACTTCGCATATACCGGTCCCGAGGCCGCCCTTGCCGTCCGAGCTGTAGAACACTGATGGAGTGAGCAGTGAGCAGTGAGCAGTGAGCGAATATATCACAGCGCAAGGTTCCGCCGCGGATCTTCGCGCAAAGCGCGAATCTGAAAAGAAGAGTCTTCGTGACTCCGAATTCCAGACTTTACGGCCATTGATTAAAAAGGTCCGGAATGTTCGCGACACTGCTCGCGCTTCGCGCTAAATGCGGGCAGGCCGCCCGCGCTCCAGTCGGGACGCGTGCGGTCCGGCGCGACTGGCTGAAGGCTATCGTACCCGGGCGGCAGGTTCCCGCCTTCCGGCGGGCGACAAGCTACAGCTTATCGGACATTTCGGGCGTGTCGTGCGCGGATCGGAAACAGAAGATTAAACCACAGAGAACACAGGGCGCACAGAGAGGGGTGGGGGTAGAACAGAATCTACCCTCAATTACCTCTGTGCTCTCCGTGCCCTCTGTGGTGAGTTCCTCTAACCGACAAGCTGAAGCTTATCGGACATTTCGGGCGTGTCGTGCGCGGATCGGAAACAGAAGATATAACCACAGAGAGCATAGGAAGCATAGAGCGGCGGGGGTAGAACTGAATCTCTCCTGAATTCCCTCTGTGTTCTCCGTACTCTCTGTGGTGAATTCCTCTTCCCGACAAGCTGAAGCTTATCCCACAGGGCGACAAGCTGAAGCTTATCGTACAGGATCGACAGGCTGAAGCTTATCGGACAGGATCGACAGGCTGAAGCCTATCGTACCTCGGGCTAGCGGTCGACCTCGATCAGGTTCACGTTCCGGTCGCCGAAGATCTCGCGGGTCCTTGGGTGGCAGGTGAAGATCAGCACCTGGCGGGCGGTCCCTTCAGAACCGCCGGCGTGTTCCGCGATCCGCCCGGCGGATGCCGAGGCTCCCCCGTGTTCTGCGAGCTGCCCGGCAGAAGTCGAACTACCCGTGCGATCCGCGATCCGCCCGGAATAGCCAGTGCCTCCGTTCGATCCCGCCGCCGGCCTGTCGGACGGCGACGATGATATCGCGGATGGCGAGCCGCCCGAACGGAAGGACGTGCCGGATGAAAAACCTGATGACGAGGATCCGGCCGAAGATCCCGACAGGCCCGCCGCCGATGATCTCAATTCCTCCGCACGGAGCCTTTCACGGGAAGCCGACTCGTCCGCGCCCGCCGCGAACTCCCAGAACACATTCGCCGCCGCTTCCGCGCGTGCCTCGTCGAAGTTCACGAACACATCGTCGACTATCACCGGAAGCGGCTCCGACTCCCTCTCGTACTCCTCGATGAACCCGAGCCTGAGGCTGAGCAAAAGCTGCTCCTTCGTGCCGCGGCTCAGCTGGCCGATCGACTTCGCGGCGTGCCGCTCATCGAAAACCGCTACCGTGCCGTCCTCGATCGAAACGCTCACGCGCTCGTACGCGCCGCCCGTTATCGACCGGAAATACCTGCCCGAATTCCGGATCACCGCCGGCTGCTTCTCCCTCTCGTAGCTTTCCTTCACGCGCGAAAGGAGCTTCAGCGCGACGCGGTTCGCGAGCCACTCTTCGTGGCCCTTTCTCAAACGGGTGCGGAACGTCTCAAGCTCCGAAAGAAGCTCCGTCAGCTCCGTCTCGCCCTCGATGTCGCTCATCTTCTGGCGCATCCTTCCGAGCTCTTCCTTCGATCCGCCCCTGGACGCCTCAAGGTCCGCGATCTTCGTCGAGACACGCTCGACCCGAAGCTCGATGTCCGCCTTTTCGGTCCTTGCCAGTTCCGCAAGCACGCGGTCCACACGGTCGGCGTCGCCCACGGTCTTCGCGACCGAAAGCCTCGCCGCCGAAACCGCCTCGCGCAATTCTGCCGCACGCTGATGGCCGGCGATCTTCCGCTGGAACTCGTCCCCGTCGGAAGCGCCGGCGGCGGAGAACAGCTCGGCGATATCGGCCTCGATCTCCGCAACATTGCCGACGACCACATCCGCGCGGGCTTCAAGGTCCTCGAGCCGCTCGCGCAGCCTTTCGCGCTCCTCAGACCGGCGGCGCTCGTTATCGAACGCGTCGATCACCGCCCGCGCGGCCGCGGCGTGGTCCGAGCCGATCGCAACACCGGCCGAGTCCGCGATCGCTTCCGTTTCGGACTCGAACCTTTCGATCGAGGGATCGAGCCTTTCCGCGATCCGTTCCCTCGCCCGGTCTGCCTCGTTCAAACGGTCCCGAAGACGCGACGCTTCCTTGACGACCTCGATCGCCTTGTCCGGCGAAAGCTCGGGCGAGAGCTTCAGCGTGCTCCGCAGATACGAACCGTACGACAACCTGAGCGGCTGGGCCTTCCGCCGCCTGAGCGAGATGAGACGTTCGTCGGCCGTGGTCGTCTTCAAAGCCGACGCGACGTAGAAACTCCCGGCGACGATCACCGCCGCGGCGGCCAGCAACGCCGCTCCCCAGATGTACTCGCCGTTCACGAACAGAGGTATCGACACGATCGCCAGCACCGCGGCGATGGTGAAGAACAGAGAGCGCACGGTCAGGACCGACGCGCGCCTCGATTCCGCATCGCTCTCGGCCTCAAGCCTCAGGCGGGCTTCTTCGACGTCCGCGAACGTGTCGCGGAACCATTCAAGGCGGTCCAGAATGACGACCGCGCCGGCGAAACGTTCGAGGTCCTTCACCGTCCAGTCCGGGTTGATCTCCGATATCGAACCAGCGACCTGCTCCTCGATCTCCGCCGCACCCTCCAGGTCCTCGGCGCGACGGTCGACGTTCTGAAGATACGCTTCCAGATTGCCGCGGAGGAACTCGACGCCGGCCGACCGGCTCAGAAGATCTTCGTTCAGAGAGACCGAGCCCACCTTGTCGAGCAGCCTGTTTATCCCGGGCGAATCGCCGGAGCCTTCAAAGACCGACTTCAGCTCCAACGCCTTTTCCTCGCGCCGGCGGACGAGCTCGGCGTACGCGGACCCTATGTCGAACGAGAGGCCCTCGATCTCTTCGATTTGATCGAGCTCGCGCCCGGCGCTGCTGATCTCAAGGTGATACGGTACACAGGCGAGAAGCTGTTCGGAGCGTTTCAGCTCGGCACGATGAGCGTCGATCTCGCAGTCGGTCGCCGCGATCTGCTTCTCGAGATCGGCGATCTCACGGGCGAGGCTTCTGTAGATCGGGAGCCGGCCCTTGATCTCGTTTATCCGTTCGGTGAGAGTCGCGATCTCGCGGACAAGATCGGCGGCTTTGTGCACGCGGCCGTTGGGTTTGTAAAAAGCCTCGGCGGAAGAGGAAAGTGCCGCGGCTATCCCGTTGATCGAACGGCCGCCCAGGCCGAGGCCGATGCAGAAGATGCGGTCCTCGACTCCGGAGGCCTTTAGCGAATCCAGCCCGACGAGCTCGTCGAGCGAGAACGCGTAGACATTGCTGAACAGGTCCGCGTTCGCCGATCCGAGCAGTGCCGAGACTGGCGCGCCCGGGATTATCTCGATCGGGCCTCCGTTGGGCCCGCTCCGGCGCTCGATCGTGTAGACGCCGTGCGCCGTTTCGACCACAACGCGTCCGCCGTGAACGCCTCCTTCGAGGGGAGCCATGCGGTCGTCGACCGTGCGCGGATAGCCGAAAAGCGTGTAGCGAATGAACTTCATCAGCGTGGTCTTTCCGGTTTCGTTGACCCCGAAGATGATGTTGACGCCCGGTCCAAGGCCGGTCAGCGAGTAACCGCTGAAGACTCCGAAACCGTCGATGTGGATCTCGCGGATCCTCATTCGGCGTCCTCCATAAGCCTGCCCAGCAGCTTCATCGTGCTTTCTTCCAGGATCTCTTTCATTCGCTCACCGCCGAGCGACCCGATCTCCCTGCGCGCCGCTCCGTAACGGAACTCGGCCCCGACCTCTTCGAAAAGCGCGTGAAGTTCTCCGGGATCCGAGCGCAAGGCATCGGAGAGTTTCAGAACCTCCGCAGGAAAGTCGCCGGCGGCCCGTATCGCTTCGAGATCGATATCCGGACGCGTCCTTATCTCGATGCTGTCGACATACGCGGCGCCTGCGACGCCCGCCGCCGAAGCGTTCATCTGTTCGACAAGCGCTTCCGCCTCGCCCTCCCGCCGCAGGTCCGGATCGAGCGGCGTCCGGCCCTCGAGCCTGATCCTGAACACGTATCCGGATTCGGGATCGTAATCGGCGACCCTTCGCGGCAGCTCTTCGGCGAGCGATCCGAGCCTCTCGTAATCCTCTTCACCGGAGATGTTCACCGTCACGTCCTCGAACCTTATCGTCTGCGTGGGAATGAACTCGACGGACGGCGCTAACCCCGGCTCGATCTCGACATACACGCATCCCTTCGGCCCGGTCTCGCCAAAGTCGCGGCCCTGCGGATTGCCCGGATAGACGATCGCGGGAAAAGCCTCGCGGACGATGCTGCGCTTGTGAATATGCCCGAGCGCCCAGTAATCGAAGCCTTTCGTTTCTATGTCTTCCACCCTGAAAGGCGAGTAACGTTCGTGCGGTCCTGGAGCGCCGACGGTCCCGTGGAGAACCGCGATGCTGACCGGCGCGGGCTCATCGGCGAGCGTGAAGTACGATGCAAGGTTCTCCGTCACGCGTTCTTCCCCGAAGCTGATCCCGTAGACGTCGGCGAGCACCTGCCCGTCCCTCTCGAGCCGGACTCGCTCGACCCTTTCGGAAACGAAGCGGCAGGTGTTCTCGGGCAGTTTCGCGGCGGGAAGCCAGTCCGTCAAAGGGTCGTGGTTTCCACAGGCGATGAAGACGTGGACGCCCCGGTCTTCGAGCCGCCTGAGCTCTTTCGCAAAGCCGATCTGCGTGGCGACGGAGCGGTTCGCGCTGTCGTAAATGTCGCCGGCGATGATCAGGAAATCCGCGTTCTTCTCGATGCACAGGTCGATAATCCTCGAAAAGCTCTCGGTCGTGGCCTTTCGTTGCCTTTCGGCGTGCGCCGGATCGCGCCTCGTCAGGCCCTTGAAGGGCGTGTCGAGGTGAAGATCGGAGCAATGAATGAATCTGACCATCGGCCTTACATTAATGCGTGAACAGGGATGAAGAGGATAAAGGGGGTTGGGACGCTAGATCTAGCTTACTTGATCGCCGATCGCTTCGAGCCGTTCGATCACATACGCCTTGACGTCTTCACCTACTTCGAATATTCCGGTTCCGAGGCCTCCCCTGCCGTCGGAACTGTAGAACACCCGCTTGTACCTTCCCGTTTCGAGCAGCTCCCCGATATCTGAGATCGCCCGGTCGATCATCGACCTGACATGATCGTCGAGCTCTTGATAGCCGCGGCCGGAGGTCCCGGTCGGGATCCCCGCCGCGCGGGGTGGATCTTCGCACTGATACGGCCGGATCACCGCATTGCCGCCGCCTTCTGTGCAGGCCCACGGCGGCCGCGGGTCGCTTCGATAGGCAAGAAACTGTTCTTCGTTATCGTTGAAGATAAAGAGTGCGTCTGAGTACTCCGTCTGTTTGATCATCCACGCGAAGTCTCCGTACTCGCCCGGGCGATCGAACCGCGACCCTTTTAGCTGCATGCGGACATTCTAAACACGAACGGGTCGAAAGGAAAGAAAGGAGGGGGACGACCGCGTAGCGGTCACGTGCATTTAGCCGTGTGTAAGCCCGAAGGGCGCCACCCACGGTCACCGAGCCCGCATTTGATCCAGCCGGAAAAGAGTATGGGCGCGCGGCTCTGCCGCCGTGATGTGCGGAAAGGCTTGCCTTTCCGGCGTCGCGCTTTAATAAGATCTTCCGCGGAGGCTGAGCCTCCGCGGGTTTTATTGCGAGAGTTTCTACGGTAAGCCGGAGGCATACCGCACATCACGGCGGCAAAGAATGTGTCGCCGCTAAAGCGGCTCCGGAGGATCGGACGACTCGTGCCGTGGGTTTCGCTTCGCTCCACCCAGGGCTAAAGGCAAATGTCCGCTCTGCGGACTGCAGAGACTCCCGACTCGATTGACCCGACAAACCCGATATACTGGATAGACTCGATAGACTCAATAGACTCAATAGACTCGATAGACTCGATAGACTCGACAGACTCGACTAACTCATCTCCTGTCATTATCGAAGTCCCCGCGGTGTTATGCAGGTAAGACCGCCAGACGGGAGAAGAGAGTCCGGCTCCGGATGTTCCTGAGGCAGACTGCGGACCGCTCGCTTCCGTCGGCGGTAAATTCCGGGAAATAGAAACCACGTAAGATCAGGTTCCGCGGAGAGGCCGGATCGGCGCATTTCGTGAGGCGTCCGAGGACCCCGTCAGGGACCGGAAAGACAGGAGAGATAATGAAACATTTGAAACAGGCTATGATCGCGCTGGCGCTCGTCGCTTTCGCGATCGCGGCAACGGCCGCAACGACGGCAGCTCAGGACGAATACAGGTCAGAGACTCGAAACGTCTCCGGATTTACAGGTGTCGACATAGGCGGCGCGATGGAGGCGGTGATCACCGTCGGAGGCAGCTACGAGGTCGTCATCGAGGCGAAAGAGTCCGTGCTTAAAGAGATCGTGACCGAGGTCCGCAACGGAAACCTCATCGTCAAGCACGACAGGGACTGGAATGAAAAGTGGGATTCGAAGAAACGCGGCAAGATAAAGGTCGCCGTCTCGCTTCCTTCGCTCGATGATCTGGACATCTCAGGCGCTTCCGTAGCGAAGGTGACCGGCGTCAACAGCGACAAGATCGATATCGACGTCAGCGGAGCCTCTTCGGTCTCGATCGACGGCAGCTCGCGTAGCGCTACGATCGACATCAGCGGAGCCTCGAACATCAAGGCGACTTCGTTTACCGTCGATTCGGCCGACATCGACGCCAGCGGAGCGAGCAGCATCAAGCTGAACGTCGTGAGCGAGCTTCGCGCGGACGCCTCGGGAGCGAGCAGCGTTTGCTATGGCGGCAGCCCCAGGGTCCAGAAGGATACTTCGGGATCGGCATCGGTGAGCGGCGGCTGCGGCGGAGTCGCTCAGTAACGGAATTGAACCGCAGAGAACGCAGAGAGCGCAGAGAGGAATTGGGCACGCGGGCCCGCGAATCGAAATCGGCAATCTCTTTTTCAGTGAGACGAACTAAAACGGAATCTTAGTTCCCCAGCCAAATTCCAAAAAATCCTCTGCGCTCTCTGCGTTCTCTGCGGTTCAACCTCTTCTCCGCGTTCTCTGCGGTTCAACCTCTTCTCCGCGCTCTCTGCGTTCTCTGCGGTTCCATCTCTTCTCCGCATTTTCAGCGGTTGGTTCGCTTCGCTCAATGCGGGCAGGCTGCCCGCGCTCCAGTCCCGGGCTCCTCTCCGCCGAAGTTTGTACAAACCACGCCCCTCCCCTAGAATACCCTCGTCACATCCCGCTAACTTTTCAGAAGATATTGATCAAGGCCGGATTCCGCCGCCAGAGCCGAATCCGAAGAACCTATTTCTCGATCGCCGGGGAGGGCGTCGAATGTCGGGCGACAGCGGAGAACAGATTACGGTCCGGGCTCTTACGAAAAGGAAGCCCAACGGCGACCTATACGAGCGCAGGGCCGAGGTCGAGGAGCAGCTTGTGGAGGTCCTTCGGCTGTCTCCGGACGAGCTGGCAAAGCGGATACCCGTTCCGAATCGTCAAGATCCCCGCTATTTGTTCGATGAGACGCTTGTGTACCTGCTAAAGGAGGCGCACAGGAGGAACGACCTCACAATGGAAAACCTCATCTACGACCACCTCTCCATACGTGTCGAGATACTCTTGCGCAAGCAAGCCGGTCAAGTGAGCCGCAATGATTCGGCCGATCTCGTCCAGGAGACGCACCGCCGGATCATAAAGAAGATCTTCAATCTCGATTCCGACAAGTCCGATTATGCCGAGGTGATGTTCGGCAATTTCGTAACTTCGGAAGCCGGGACGGTGAAGAAGAACCACTGGCGGTTGGAGACGAAAGAGCGCGGCTATCTTGAGATCGACGCACCGAAGGAAGATGGTCACGATTACGATCCGCCCGATGAGTGGAGTCTTTCACCCGAACAGTCAGCGATGCTGGGAAACGCTCTCAACAAGATACCCGAGAGAACTGTGACCGCTTATTTGCTGCACTACCGCGACGGTTTTCAGATAGAGAGCAAGGACCCTGACGAGCCCACGGTGGCAAGGGTATTCGGAGTGACCGGACGAACCATCAGGAACTGGTTCCGTGACGCTGTGAAGCAACTGACGGAAGACGAGGGAGGGAACGATGAAACTTGAAGACGTTCTCGAGGGATACGCGATGGAGAGTCCGGAAGGGAACGATCCTCAGATCCTCCGCAAATGGATCTCCGATTTTCCTCAGTTCTCCGACGACCTTATGGCCTTCGCCGCGGAAAGAGCGCGCGTACGGCATCTCCCCGATCCGGTGCTGACTGCGGAAGAAAAGGGCGAAGCGATGAATCGGGGGCGAGCCGCACTTCAACGGTTCCGTGAAGAACAGCTAAGCCAATCCGCTTCGATATCCAGCCTGACGGCGCTCGCCAAGCAGCGCGGGATGAAGAAAGGCGAGTTTGCGAGGACCGTCGGGTTCAGTCTTTCACTGCTGATGCAGCTCGATAAACGGAACGTTAAACCCTCGACGGTTCCTTTCAAGATCATTCAGAAGATTGCCGTTAAGCTGGAAGTCGCGGCCGATGCCATCCGCGCGTATCTGGAACTTCCGCAAATGGCCGCCGAGGGCAATTTCAAAGCTGAGGCACGCCCCGACGAATCGCCGCAGATAGATTTCGCCGAAGCGGTCCGGAAGGATACGGAGCTATCGGACGACGAAAAACGCGACCTTCTGGAATGACCTCACGGATGCCCTATGGACCACGGACACGAGATCCGCGAAGAAGCGTATGAACTGAGGAGACGGGTATGTTCCGCTGCGGGCCTCGATCCCGATTCGCTTCTCGAATCCGAAAGCCTGATCAACCCGGCGCTCGATCTCCTCGAGCTGGAACTCAGCCGGGAACCTCCCGATTCTCCAAATCTGAAGGGCGCTCTTGCGGCCGTCTATGATCAGGTCGTGTTCATCAACGACGAGCTTGAAGGCGGATACAGGCATTTTTGCATCTCCCACGAGGTCGCGCACGAAGTTCTCCACACTTTCAAGCCTGCCTGCTCGAAGGAGGACATCGACGAGATCTCGACCGAAGAAGAGGTGCCGACGGCGAGGACCCGCGTTGTCGGCTACGGTCCGCACGAACGCGCCGAACGCGAGGCGAACCTGTTCGCGCTGGAGTTTCTCTTGCCGTGCGAGGCTTTGAGGAAGGCGTTCGTCGAGGACGGGCTTTCGGCGGACAGCATCTCGGAAAGGACGGGGATGCCGCGCTTGTATGTGAACAGGCAGATGGCACGGGCGGTGCTGATCCCAGTGTCCGACAAGCTTAAGCTTGTCGGCTCGAGGTACGATAGGCTTCAGCCTGTCGAAGATCTGTCCGACGAGCTTCAGCTTGTCGGCGTTTCCGCTCCGGTCGAGCCCGGTTCTCACGGTGAAGCATCGGAAATGGAAACTTCAGGAACCGACAAGCTAAAGCTCGTCGGACAGACGAAGTTCTCCCTCAATCCCAGCCAGAAACGCGCCGTCGAGACCGACGAATGCCCGGTACTGATCTCCGCCGGTCCCGGGACCGGAAAGACCGAGACGCTGATCCGGAGGATCGTCCACCTTCTCAACAACGGCGCCGATCCGAGGCGCATTCTCGCTCTCACGTTCTCAAACAAGGCAGCCCAGGAGATGCGCGAGAGGATCGGCGAGGCCCGGCCCGAGGACGCGGCGAAGATCCAGATAATGACCTTCCACGCCTTCGGCTTCAATCTCCTTAGGAAGTACTGGAAGGAGGCCGATGTCGAAAAGGATTCGGAGATCCTCGATCAGATCGACGCGCTGCTTATGCTCGAAGGCCACCTCGCGGACCTGAACCTCGATCATTACCTGGCGCTTTACGATCCGATGAGAGATCTTCCCGACGTGCTCGGCGCCATCTCGAAAGCGAAGGACGAGCTTTGCGGTCCGGAAGACTACAAACAACACGCCGAAGCGATGCTCGCCGCCGCAGAGGATGACGAAGCAGTGACGAAGGCGGAAAAGGCGCTCGAAACTGCCGGAGTATACAAGAAGTATCAGGAGTTGCTTGACCAGAGAAAACTCCTGGATTTCGGCGACCTTATCCTGCGCCCCGTTAAGCTGTTCGAAACGAACGATGCCGTGATGAACGAAGTACGGGGACTGTTCGATCACATCCTCGTCGACGAGTTTCAGGACGTGAACCGCGCATCCGGAATTCTTCTGCGGCAAGTGGCAGGCGAAGGAAAGGGACTTTGGGCGGTCGGCGATCTCCGTCAGTCGATCTACCGATGGCGCGGCGCATCGCCCGCGAACATACGGAAGTTCGAAGAAGAGTATCCCGGATCGAAAAAGCTGAGCCTCGAGACGAACTATCGCTCCGTCGAGCCGATCGTCACGACATTCGGCGAATTCGGCCGCGGAATGATCGCGCATGAGAATTTCAACGAATGGGAAGCGCACCGCGGAAAAGGCGAAGGCGCCGCCGTGACCTACGACGTAGCCGACGTCTTCGAGACCGAAGCGGCACGGATCGCGGAACACATTCTGGCGAACAACGATCGCGGTACGGCGTTTCGCGACCAGGCGGTCATCTGCAGGACGCACGCTCAGCTAGCCTCCGTCGGCGAAGCGTTGACCGGGCACGGCGTTCCCGTTTTCTACCTCGGACAGTTGTTCGAGCGCGAGGAGGTTCGCGACCTCTTGTCGGTGCTGGACCTCGCGTCCTCGAACCACTGCCACGCGATCCTCAGGGTAGGTGATCTCGACGAGTACGCCTTGACGCTCGGCGATGAGTTCACGATCGTTTCCGCTGCCGACGACAAGGAGTGCGGCATCGCGGGGATCGAAGCGGACGACGAGAAGCTCGAACTTTCGGAAGCGGGCAGGCGCTCGCTTGCCAAGCTGAAGACTGACCTGGAACACGACCCGGGTACCTCTGCATACGAACTTCTGACCGATTATCTTTTCAACCGGACCGATTACCTGCGGGGAATACTCGATGACGGTTCGGTCGCCGGCAAGCAGAAGCTGATCGCGATCTATCAGCTTCTCGGATTCGCCGGATCGACCGAGCACCGGTTCGAGGGCTCGGAAGACCCGATCGCGGCGTTCCTCGATTACATTCGAAGGCTCGTGCTGTTCCGTGAACAAAAGAACCTTGCGGAGATCCCCGCGGCAGCCTCGGGACTCGACGCCGTAAGGCTTCTGACGGTTCACGGCGCAAAAGGGCTGGAATTCGGCGCCGTCTGTCTTCCGTACCTAGCGACAAGAAAAGTTCCTGCCAGTTGGTACGGCGAGAGGTGCCCCACTCCGCCCGGACTACGCGGCGATCCGAAGGACGATCACGAAGAGGAAGAGGAGTGCCTGTTCTTCGTCGCGCTCTCCAGGGCGAAGGACCGCCTGCATCTTTCGCGTTCCGTGAATTACACCGAGCGTTCGAGGAGCAGCGAATCGCCCTTCCTTTCAAGGCTGGAGAAGGTACTCCCGGCACATTCGAACATCACTTCCGATCAGGCTGAACCGGAACCGAAACCCGCCGCGCCCGACGCCTATACGCGAACCGAGTTCTATGCAGCGGAACTGGACAGGTATCTGAAATGCGCGCGCCAATACTACTACCGGTACGAAGCCGGATTGAAGGGACGCGACAACAGGTCGGCGTACCAGAAGCTGCACGGAGTTGTGTTCGAAACTCTGCGAGCTGTCCAGGATTCGAAGCTCGGCCCGGAAGGAACGGACTCTTTCGCGCGCGAGACGATGAAAAGGCTCTGGGAGGAAGCGGAACTCGGCGAGCATCCTTACGCGAGGCTATATAAGAAGAAAGCGGACGATCTTCTGGAGCGCGTGATCGAGCGGTTCGGATCTTCGCAAAAGATGAAAAGCCGAGCAGTGTTCACAGTGCCGGTCGGGAACGGCCGCGTGAAGATAGGGGTGGATTCGCTGGAAGAATCGGGATCCGGCGCCTCAAAGCGAGTGATAGCGCGAAATGTGAAGACGGGCAAACAGCCTGGGAACGTCACAACTGAACACGAGGACGCGCTTCTTCTGCACGCGATGCGGAGGGAACATCCGGACGCGGACGTGTCGGTAAGGAACGTCTATCTTTCGGACGATTCGGAGTACACGCACGATATCTCCGACAAGGTGATAGATAACCGGATCAAGAAGTACGAGGAGGTGATCGACTCGATCAACCGCCGGGAATTTGCTCCGGACCCGGACGACCGCAAGTGTCCTACTTGTGCGTACTTCTTTATTTGTTCTTCGAGAAGTCAGAAGGAGGGGTAAGGGCTGCCCGGGTGATCGTCCGTGCCCGAAGCCCGACCGTCAGGGAGGGCTATGCCGAAGTACTGAGACATGAGTACTGAGTACTGGGATGTGACCAAAGCCCGAGCGTCATAGAGGGCTTTGGACACGCTTCCAACCGCTCACTGCTCACCGGCCACTTGGCCGCGGTAGCCCTCCCTGATGGTCGGGCTTCGGACACGCCCGCTTCGCGGACAGCTACGCCCGTCGCTTGCGCTCCGGGTTCCGATTTCCGTCTCCCGTCTCCTGTCTCCTGTCTCCTGTCTCCTGTTTTCCCTTTTCCGCTTTTCCTTTTCTCCTGCCATTTATCCCTCAGAGAGCCATAAGGAGGGTTTATGAAGCTACTTAATGATTTTGTCGCCGGCCTCAAGTTCGGCGAGCCGCAGAGATTCGGCAGGCTGACGATCACGCCGATCATTTCCGAAACCGATCTTTCGCTTCCGTTTCTTACGCTCGAGGAAGCTCTTGCAAAAGATATCCTGGAGATCACCGAGGTCGGCGAGGAAGGAAGCGTTCCCGATCTGCTGGTTAAGAACACCGGGGGTACGGATGTCATCCTGATCGAAGGCGAGATCCTGGAGGGCGCGAAACAGAACCGTATGGTGAACGCCACTACGATCGTGCCTGCAGAAGGTGAGATCATTTTGCCGGTGACCTGTGTCGAACGCGGACGATGGAGCTATCGTTCGAGAAAATTCGCTTCGGGCGGACACGTCGCGTATCCGAAAATGCGCAAGGCGAGTCACGAGGCGGTTCGGGAGTCGGTCCGAAGGGACGAGACCCGCAGGTCCGATCAGGGACATGTCTGGCGCGATATCGGCGCAAAAATGGACAGGATGAAGATCAGGAGCGAGACCGAAGCGGCAACGGATATGGAAGACCAGGTAATGCGATGCGTGGCAAGCACTTACAAGGAAAGCGTGTTCGACAAGATCCGCCACGTCGACAAGCAGGTTGGTTACCTGGCATATATCGGAGGCGGTTTCGCCGGAGGGGACATCTTCGGTTCGCCGGAGATATGCAGCAAGCAGGTCGACAAGCTGACCAGGGGCTACTTGATGGATATGGAAGACCGCGCGATCGCCTTCCCCGTTGTCTCGGACTCGGACCTGCTTGAGGGTCTACGGAATTCGGAGTTCACGGAACACGTTTCCGTCGGTAAGGGAGTTGAAATGAGATTCCACAACGGGAAGATCCAGGGCGCCTGCAGCGTTGTGGACGGTCTGGTCTCGCACGTGACCGTCTTTCCGGTCGAGTGATCCGAAGCCGGGGAGGTGCTCTCCCATCTGTCCGATTACTTTCAGCTTCTCGCCCTGTCCGAGGTCAGGTTCCAAGATCGTGTCCGAAGCCTGACCGTAAGGGAGGGCTACCGCGGCCAAGTGAGCAGTGAGCCCTGGGGAGCGTGTCTCAGTACTCAGTACTCATCTCTCAGTACTTCGAAGCAGCCCTCCCTGACGGTCGCGCTTCGGACACGCCTTCTTAATGAAATTCCTTGACAAATTTCATTAAGATCCCTATCCTCTCCTTCGTGTCGTTCAAACGTAAGAAAATGCTCGCGCTCGATACCGCCGCGAAGATGAAGGCGATCTCGTCTCCGGTGGCGATCGAGATCGTCCAGGCGCTGCGCCAGATCGGGCCGGCGTCTGTCAGCGAACTCGGACCCGCCATCGGACGCAAACCGAACTCGCTGCATTATCACGTGAACAAACTCGTCGAGAACGGTCTCGTCGCCAAAACAGGCTCACAGATGTCCGGAGCCAGGACGGAGACGGTCTATGACGTCACTGCCGAGAAGTTCCTGGGCGGCTCGCTGAACACCGAAGCTGAACTCAAGGAGTACACAAAGAAGAGCGTCAACACGATCCTGAGACTCGCCGCGCGTAATTACGAAAAGGCGGTAACAGATCATGCATACGTTAGCGAGAAAGGAAAGAAAAGAAATCTGCTCGTGCAGAGGCTCGCTGGCCGGCTCACGGGCGAACAGCTTGCGGAGATCAACGGTCTCGTCGACCGGATAATGGAGATCTTCGCGGACAATGTCGCGAGCAAGGACGGGAAGAAGATCTCCCTGACGCTGGCGATGACGCCGCTGGAAACGGACGGCGATAAATAGCGGAGGCAATGATAATGAAAAGAAGAGTAATGCAAATGCTCGCGGCCGTTCTCGCGGTCGCCGCGGCGTGCGTTTATGCTGCCGGCTCGGATCGGGCGCCTGTTCCCGGCAATGATCCTTTATATGAAATTCCGTTCGAATACGAGCTGGACAAAATAATCGTGCCCGTCACGGTCAACGGATCGAAGCCGATCCGATGCATCCTCGATACGGGAATGGTGGGCGGCGTTTTTCTGATGAATCCCGCCGTCGCCGAGGGAATGAAGCTTGAGTACACGCCGGCGCAGGTGATGCTTCAGGGGGCCGGTCCCGGGACCGCGCCTGCACGGATGGCGACCGGCGCGGCGGTCGATATGGCGGGAGTTTCTTTTGCCGATCAAAGGGTCATCGTGATGGGCGAGGCCGGCCCGCTGGCGTGGACAGGATGGGACGGCGCGATCGGGGCTTCGGTATTCGGAAAGTACGTGGTTTCGATCGACACGGACAAAAGGGTCATCAGGCTGTACGATCCGGAGAAGTTCGAGCCTTCCGGTGCAGGAGATGCGGTCGAGATGACCGTGGTGAATACGAAGCCGTTCATCAAGGTCAACGTCGATGTTGACGGAAAGAAGCCGGTCGTTCTGACCGCTGTCGTGGACACGGGTGCGAGTTCGGAGATCATGCTCTCGGGCGACAAGGGACTCCCGGTGCCCGAGGCTTCGGTCGAAGGCATTCTGGGACGAGGTGTCGGCGGCGAGGTCCGCGGACGCGTCGGACGCTCGGCGAAGATCTCGATCGGGAAGTTCGCGCTCACGAGTGTCGTATCGCAGTTCCACACGGGACGAGTGCCGACCAACTCGGACGCGCTGATCGGTATGGGTCTCCTGAACCGTTTCTCGGTCACGTTCGACTACACGAACGGCCGCTTGTACCTGAAAGCGGGCGAACGCCACAAAGAGCCTTTCGAGTTCAACATGACCGGAATGGCAGTGAGTCCCGAGGCCGACGGCTCCCTGAAGGTCGTCGATGTGTTCGAGGGCTCGCCAGCGCACGAGGCGGGGATCAAGACAGGAGATCTGATCCTTACCGTTGACGGCAGAAAGCTGACCTTCGTCGAGTTCAACACCCTGATGGAAGCGATGCGAAAACCTGGGAAAGAGGTGAAGATCGAGTACGGACGCGAGGGTAAGACCTCTTCCACGAGCCTGAAGACACGTCGGTTGATCTGAATGCGGGGGACGGACGAGTGAGAACACGGTCTTCGCAGAGCACTCGTCCGTGTCCGAAGCCTGACCGTAAGGGAGGGCTACCGCGAGCACTCGTCCGTGTCTGAAGCCCAAGCGTCAGCGCGGGCTACAGTCGGCGGTTCCAAGTTCAAGGTTCCAGGTGCCAAGCCCGTGTCCGAAGCCTAACCGTAAGGGAGGGCTACCGTTGACAGTGCCAAGTTCAAGGTTCCAGGTGCCAAGCCCGTGTCCGAAGCCTAACCGTAAGGGAGGGCTACCGCGAGCACTCGCCCGTGTCCGAAGCCTGACCGTGAGGGAGGGCTACAGTCGGCGGTTCCAAGTTCAAGGTTCCAGGTGCCAAGCCCGTGTCCGAAGCCCAAGCGTCAGCGCGGGCTACCGTGTTAGAATGACCCGTCCTCGTCTCCACCGGGAGCGCGGACAGTAAAAGAACAAACAGAATTACAAAAGGTCAGAATCCTCGATCGGGGATCTGGCCTTTTTCTTTTCCTCACCATGAAACGAGACTACATCGATTTCCCAGACCGCACGTGGCCTGAAGCCTTCTTCATCACATTTCGGACCGACGGTACCTGGTTCCACGGAGACGAGCGAGGCTCCGTTAACCGTAGAGGTAAGAACCGCGTCGGGGAGCCCGGGATCAGGCCTTCGAAAGGCCTCAGAGATCACGAGGAGGAAATGCTGAATGCCCGGCCGATGCGCCTGGATCACCCAAGGAGAAAAGCCGTTGAGACCGCGATCCGAGGAGTCTGTTCACATCGGGGATATCTGATCCACACGATAAACGTCAGGACCAATCATATACACATCGTCGTTTCGGCCACTCGAAAACCCGAAACGGTGATGAACGAGTTCAAGTCCTACGCAACAAGAGAACTCCGAAAAAGGAACTTGATCGACCGCAGCAGGAGAGTCTGGGCTCGTCACGGGAGCACGAGATATCTGTGGACCGAGGAAAGCGTCGACGAAGCAGTCGATTACGTTGTGCTCGGGCAGGGCGCTGATCTCAACTGAGAATCGAATGGGATGTCCTCGGAACCGGGTCTCGGGAAACTGCTTCCTGATGCGGTAGCCCGCGCTGACGCTTGGGCTTCGGACACGTCTCAGTACTCAGTACTCTCTACTCAGTACTCGAAAGTAGCCCGCGCTGACGCTTGAGCTTCGGACCCGCTCCCCACGGCTCACTGCTCACTGCTCACTTGGCCGCGGTAGCCCGCGCTGACGCTTGGGCTTCGGACACGGACGAGCCTTCCCTATGCCGCGGTCGTTTCCTATACAGAAAATTGATCGCTGAGGTGGAACCGGATCGAAATCTCGGCGAAAATGTCTCTTGAAATCCTTGAGCCCGGGCGAAGCCAGTCTCACAGATCTTCTAAATGGAACTACACATCAAACGCGTCTTCGAGGCGTTCGCGGCCGAAGGCGCGCCCGTTCAAGCGGACCCGATAAAGACGGGTCATATCAACCAAACCTTCGTGGTCAGGACCGATGCCGGCGGATCTTACGTCCTTCAGCAGATCAACGGCCGCGTGTTTCCCGATCCCGAGGCGGTGATCGATAATAAGGTCAAGGTCGCCTCGCATATCGCCGCAAAACGAGCCGGACTTCCCGAGCAAGAGTTTCGACGCAGGGCGCTCCGGTTCTTCGAGACCCGTTCCGGCGGTTTCTTGCACAAGGACCCGGAAGGCGGTTTTTGGAACCTATTGAATTACATAGAAGATTCGAGGGTCTACCTTCGGACACCGAACTCAAAAGTTGCGCGCGAGGCGGGAAGGGCGATCGCGACGTTTCTGAAAGACACAGAAGACCTGGACCCTTCGGCGCTGAATGTCACGATCCCAAGATTTCACAGCATGTCGCTGAGGTACTCGCAGTTCGACGAGGCCGTTGCATCCGGTTCGGACGAGCGAAAGAGCGAGGCTGAAGACCTTATCGGACGGGCCTTCGAACTGCGGTCGGAGATGCTGTCGCTCGAGAGACGGGTGAGCGAAGGCCTGATCCCCCTGCGCGTTACCCACAACGACACAAAGATCTCGAACGTGCTTTTCTCGGAGGACGACGAGGCGCTTTGCATGATCGATCTGGACACCGTGATGCCCGGTGTCGTCCATTACGACTTCGGCGACGCCGTCAGGACGATCTGCAACAAGGGCGACGAGGATGAGCAAGACGTCGCGAACGTGGGATTCGATCTGGAGTACTTCGAAGCGTTCGTGAAGGGATTTTTCCGCGACAGCGGACTGGATCTGAGATCGGGAGAAGCGGAGGGGCTCGCGTTTAGCTCGCGCGTAATGACCTTCATCGTGGGCCTGAGGATGCTCACCGACTACCTCAACAACGACATCTACTTCGACACGGCGTACGAGACGCACAACCTTGTCCGGGCAAGAAGCCAGTTCCGGCTTGCGGACTTGATCGGCGAACGGCTCGGAGAGATGGAAGAGATCGTGTCTCGCATCGGGTGAGGTTGGTCCCGTTCGATAAGCTTCAGCTTGTCGCCCGCCGGCAGGCGGGTGTCGCCGCTAACGCGGCTGCGGGGGGTTGTACGACTCCTCCCGTGGGTTCCCACGGCTAAAGGCAGGCCGTCCCTACGGGACTCGGTGAACTCAGGAAACTCAGCCAACTCAGCCAACTCAGCCAACTCGACATTCGAGATTTACGATTCACCTCCCCCGGGGTTACCCTAGAGCAATGAAATCCTGGTCAATAAGGCTCGGCAAACTGTTCGGGATAGACGTGTACATCCATTGGTCGTTCTGGCTGCTCATCATCTGGATCGTTTATCTTCAGTTCAGTGGAGGAGGGGGATTTTTCGAAGCGCTGTGGGCGTCGGGGTTCGTCTTCGCGCTTTTCGCCTGCGTCGTTTTTCACGAGCTCGGTCACGCGCTTATGGCGCGGAGGTTCGGGATCGGCACCAAGGACATCACGCTTTATCCGATCGGCGGCGTGGCTTCTCTCGAAAAGATGCCCGACGAGCCCGGACGCGAATTTCTCGTCGCGGTTTCAGGGCCTTCGGTGAATGTCGTGATCGCAGCGCTGCTCTGGGCCTATTTCTCCGTCACAGGCAGTTTTCCCGACCCGGCGATGCTCGAATCCGCCGAACGCATTTCCGACGTTCCGTTCCTGTTCACGCTCTTCACCGCCAATCTGATCGTCGCGGTCTTTAACCTGATCCCGGCATTCCCGATGGACGGGGGCCGCGCGTTGAGAGCGCTTTTGAGCACGTTCCTCGACCGGGGCGTTGCGACGCGAATCGCGGCGTCGGTCGGCCAGATCATTGCGATCGTGTTCATCTTCCTCGGTTTCTACTACAACCCCTGGCTGATCCTGATCGGGCTTTTCGTCTTCCTGGGCGCGGGTGTGGAATCGGCGGGCGAACGTACCAAATCTGAGCTCTCGGGACTTACAGTGAAAGACGCGCTTATGAAACGGTTCACGGACCTGAGCCCTTTCGACACGTTGAGCACCGCGGTCGACGCGCTTCTGAACAGCCAGGAGACCGACTTCGTGGTACTCGACGGAGGCGAACCGATCGGGCTTCTGACTCGCAACGAGATAATCAAGGGGCTCTCGGAAAAGGGCCCGGAGGCCCGCGTTTCTTCTTATATGAACCGCGAATTCTTCGTTGTGGGGCCGGATCTGAAGCTGGCTGACTTCCTTCAGGAGGTCGTCGCGCACGACAGCGACGTCGCCCTGGTGATGCAGGACGGTGAGCTGGTCGGATTGATCAACCGGGAGAACGTGGAAGAACGGCTGATGGTGGAACGGGCGCTTAAACAGTAGGGGCAGGACCTGTGCCTGCCCTCCGATTTGATCGATGCGGTCTGCAGCGGCAGGACCTGTGCCTGCGCAAAGCCCCTTCAACGCAAAGGTCGCGAAGATCGCAAAGATATTAAGTCCGTTCCTCTTTGACGAGCATTTCTACCTGAAGGGAACACGCCGAGAACTGCGCAGAAGCGGGCAAATGACTTTGCGACCTTAGCGTAGAATAAGCCGATAACCTATGCGCCTGACCGAAAACCCGCCTTTCGCAGTCAGCTTCATCATTTTGCTGCTGGCAATCTTCCCATTGTTTGCCGGTTGCGGAGCCAATTCCGGTGAATCACTCATCAAGGTCCCGGCTCCAAACCCAAAAGTCGAGAAGCTTGGAGGCGTGTGCGATCTGATCGAGAACTGGCGTCTCTATGAGCAAAAGGCTGTGGTTTTAGACGCTAAGCTTGTGTTCCTTTATGATCGACCGCATCTTGCTGCAGAAGGCAGATGCAGTTCGATACACCCGGTCGTTTTCGCGGATGTTGGTGATGAAATCATAAGAGGAGCCTGCAGACGCGCCGATGTGCCCGAATCGAGCTTTTGTTCGACTGTTGAGTCCGAAGGTGTGGGGTCGCTCACATCCAGGCGACCCTCGTCCTATGTCATTGATGTAAGGCTGAATGGGCACTTGAGAGCCTCTGAAGAGAGTGATCCATCGGTCGAGCAACTCTCGGTGGGAGACAAATTCCTGTACTTCGAGGTACGCGAGATCGAGACCATAAATAAGATCACATTAGATTAAGCCCATACGCCGTGGCTGAATAATTGAGCGGGGACAGGCCCCGCTTGGGCAGCGCGAAGCGCTGCTCTAAACGGTCGGTAGGGAATTCTCGATATCGAAAAGGCACCCGTCAAGGGGCAGGCACAGGTCCTGCCCCACTGTGGCAAATACCCTCATTCTACCTGGGATCAAGGACCCGGCCGGCGTTCAAACTATCCCAGTTCAGGATCGCGTTGAACACAAGGAAATAACTCCCTTGCGTTTCCGCCCTCCAGAAAGGATTGTTCGAGAACAGGATCACGTGCCCGCTGCCGTGCGGGACATCGATCACCGCCGGCGTCTGCGCGATCTCGCCTCCGCCGTCCAGAAGCCCTGAGACCAGAAGCCCTTTCGCGTCCCCATAGCGAAGCACGACCCGAGGCCGCATCGCCGGCGGAATGACACGGATCCCGTTCCTCAGGTCCGCCTCGGTCACGGCTTGGGCCTGCCATTTCTCGACGGGCGCGGGAGGATCCGGGAACTCGTCCGGAGGCCTGTTCTGTACCGTATCCGGATCGTCGGCCGAACCGCGTCCGGTCATCCTAGGCCTGTCGCTCGGCGCTCCAAAACCTCGGCCGCCGACGAAGTTGCTCACGCCGAAGAAGGGCCCGTTCGCGGCGAAGATCGAGAATCCGTCCTGATATCCGTAGAGAAGCGGGCTCTTTTCATCGACGATCTTCGAGGTCAGAACCGACCCCGGAAGCCGAAGCCTCGAGGGCCTGCGTTCGGAAACGCCCGGCGCGAAACCCGTTTCGACAGCGAAAGATGATGTGTCCCGCGCCGTGATGAACAGACCGCCGTTGGCCACGAAGTCGCGCAGGTGCTTAAGGCCGTTGAAGCCAAGGCCGGGCCGCATATCGTCGGTCGAATCGATCCGGCCCAGGTTCGGGGTCAGCTCGGTCTTCTTCCAGGGGATAGGGTTGCCGTACATTGGCATTCCCTCGATGATCATCGACGACGACGCCCTTCCGACCGGCGCGAAAATTATCACGTCGTACTTCGCGCGCAGGTTCGGGTCCGCCGCCGCGTCCTGGGTGCTGATGTAGTCGTAGGGCACTTTGAAGCGGTCGAACTCGATCCTCCACCAGCCTTCGTCCTGAGTGTTGAGCCAGGTGTGCATGATCGCGATCCGGGGAGCGCGCACCGGGTGCGTTTTCACCGAAGGCTTCGCGGCAGCGGCCTGGATCCGCAGGTCGAGCGCTTGCGCCGTACGGCTTAGCTCGCCTCCGTCGATGTTCGTGATGATGAACGAGCCTCGCGAATAGTCGCGTCCGCCCGCCTTGAACGGTTCTTCCGCCGCCTCGAACGAAGCGTCGGGAAACCTGTACCGCAGAGTCACCAGAGTGTTGTCCGCGTTGTGATCGACCAGGTACACGGGGCCGTTCCCTTCGACGCCGCCCGGCACGACCACCGCTTCATTGACCAGCTCCATAGGCGATTCAAGCACTCTGGTGTCCGTGACGCGGACCACCTCGACATTGTTCAGCGCTCCGAAGGTCCAGCCCGTGTCGTCATAGACGTCTTGTTGGGGATCGATCGGCGACCAGAACTGTTTGTCGAGCATCATGTCCGCGATGCGGCTGTACGGCTGGTCCATCCGGACGATGTAGCTTCCGGCAGGGAATTCCCTCGTCTTGCTCTCGCCCTTTTTGTCTCCCGGCACATTGACCGAGAAAGCCGACGAAGCCCTGTGGATCTCGTTCCCCTGCGCCTTCAGAAGGTTCAGGAGTTCCGCCTGTCCGGCGGGCCTTCGCTCATCGCCTGGGAAAACATAAGCTGCGGGTCCCGCCTGCCGGGGCTTCAGGATCGAGTTCTTCGATTTCTTGTAGAAATTGCCGAGGAAGAACTTGCCGTTCGCGGCGAAGTGCGCCAGCGAAACCAGGATCCCTGTCTGCTGGTAGTTGTTGTTGTTCCTCTGCGACCAGAGCGTTTTCGGATACGGCGGGTTCTGCCTGTACCATCGGCGCTCGTAGGAAGAAGGCGAAAGCTCGCGCTCTATCGTGTCCGCGCCTCCGTTTCCGAATGTTTCGTAAAGTCGGCTGATCCCGTTGTGCGACGCCGCTATGAACATTAGGTAACTGGGCGACCAGGTGTCGAACGTGCCGTGCGCGAACACGCCCGGCATTCCGAACTTGGTCATCTCGGCGACGTTGTTCCACCCGATCAGCTGCCATTCGTCGGCGAGGATCGGATCGATCCAGGCGTTGTAAGGCTCGGTCCCGATCGTGTTGTCGTAAAGATACGGAACCGATTCGTGGAGGTCGTGCAGGACCTGGACCTTCCAGTCGATGTACGTGTTCAGGACGTTCCGCGTCAGGTTCAGCGAAAGAGCCATCGAGTCGCGGTTGTTGTCGTGCGCGACGTAATGGCCCCAGTAAACAAGGTTCTGCCAGTTCTTGCCCGGGTTCGCGAGGTGCCATTTGTAAACGTCGACCTGGCGGTCGCGGCCGTCGGTCTCAACGACCGGCGTGATAAGCGTGATCAGGTTGTTGCGGATGTCCTTAACATAAGCGCTTTCATCGACGGCGAGCCTGTAGACGAGCTCCATCAGCGCGGTCGGCGATCCGGTCTCGGGAGAATGGATCGCTCCGGTCAGGTAATAGACCGGCACCGTGTCGGCGATGATCATCTCCGCTTCTTCGTCGTTGAGGTTTATTTTCCTTGGGTCGGCGAGCTTCGAGAGACGCTCGCGGTTCGCCTCGAGCTTTGCGAGATTTGCTTCCGACGAGACCGCCACGGCGATCATCTCGCGGCCTTCTTCCGAAGTCCCGATCGAATAGACCTTCACGCGCGGGCTGGCCTTCTCGACCATCCTCATATAATCGTGGACCTGCTTCGAGTACGGCAGGATCCCCGGCGCGCCCGCGACGTCGCCGAGAATCGCCTTCGGCGTCGGGACGGAACTCGAAGACGGAAGATAGTTCGTCAGCGGCGAGTTGAACTCTTTCCGGGTCGTGTACTCGTTGATCTTGTCCGTATACTCGCGGTCTACGGCGACGTTAGGATCGCGCTCGAGATTCTTTTGCTTGATGGTCTGCGCGGCGGCAAACGGCGTAAGGGAAAGAAGGACGAGAATGAAGAGAGCGGTGCGGAGAAAGGGACTCGTGTTCATCGGAAACCTCTCTGGACGAATTTTGGGCTTAGCCTGTTAAAAGGATCTGCGACCGGCAGCTGGGGGAGGCTGTAACCCGGTGCGGGAAAGTAGCTTGCGTGTTCGGGGGAAGGTTAAACCGAGGGGGTCGGTTAGTCAATGGCGGGAGTTTGGTGAGTCTTCCGAGTTGGCCGAGTTTTCTGAGTTGGCCGTGTTAGGTGAGTTCGACTGGAGCGCGGGCAGCCCGCCCGCATTGAGCGAAGCGAATAGAACTTGGAACCTTGAACTTTGAACCTGGAACTGCCGACGGTAGCCCTCCCTGACGGTCGGGCTACCGACACGATTCGCGATTCCCATTTTCGCCCGCGCTAACGCTTGGGCTACTGACACGATTCACGATTTACGATTCACGATTCACGACAACTAGTACGTCTCTCCGTCGTCCTTCATTTTCAGAAGGTTCGTGGGCTGGCTCGGTACCCGGCCGTCGTTCCTGCGCTTGACCGAAAGGGTTCCGCTGACGCTCGACATCTTGATCTGCACGTCTCCGCTTCCCAGCATCCCGTGCATGTCGCGGCCGATAAACTCGCCTTTCCTGACGGGCAGGCCGAATTCATTCTCGATCGAACCGCTCAGGCTGTTCGCCTTGATCGTGGCGTTGGCGTCCGAAGGGAGCGTCAGGATGACCTGGCCGTTGACGGTCGTCATCTTGATGTCACTTCCCTGAAGCAGCTGGTCGAAGTCGGCTTCGACGGTACCGTTCACGGTCGTAAGTTTCGCCGCGCCGCCAAGGTTTGCCGCCCTGACCGTGCCGTTGACTGTAGATGCCTTGGTCGATCCGTCCGAGCCTTCGATCGAAACGTCCCCATTTACCGTGGTGATGCCGGCAAGGTTCGCCGTCCTGGGCACGGTCAGTTCGAATTCGACCTTGAGGTCGTCTCCGCTGCGCCAGTTCTCGTCTCCAAGCTCCTTTCGGTTCTTGTAATCGGCCTTGACATAAAAGCTGTCCGCCGTTGATTCGACCTTGATATCCACAAGTTTCAGAGCCTCGGGGTTATTCGAGGATTTGACCGCGATCAGCCTGACCTGGGGGCTGTCCCACGTCGTGACCTTAATCGATCCGTTGATGTTCGCCGCCTTCACGTCGCCGTTCAGGTCGAGCGGATACGTCTGGTCGAACCGTTCGTCCTGGATGTTCTGTGTTTGCGTTGCGACTTCAGGCGCGATGTCGCTCGCCGTGACGCTCTTCTCAAGTATCGCGCCGGTGCTGCAGGCCGCTGTGACGACCGCGCAGAAAACTGCTGTTGCTAAGTAAGCCATATGATCTCTCCTGAATTATGTTCGGAATATCGGATGTTCTGTTGGTAGAACACTGCGAGGCTGGGATTTGTGACAGGGAGGAATGCTGTCGTAAGTTCCAGGTTCAAAGTTCCAGGTTCCAAGATCGTGTCCGAAGCCCGACCGTCAGGGAGGGCTACCGTCGGCGGTTCCACACGGGTCCGCAGTGAAGGCAACATTGATCCCGGTGGCGCAAAAAAAACGGCGGGGAATCCCGCCGCTTTCAACGATTGTCCGGTCACGATGCCGATTCACGCCCTCGCTGACGCTCGGGCTACCGACACCACTTGCGACTCACGATTCACGATCCGTCACATCTTCATCTCTGCCGAGGTGAAGTGCAGGACCGGCTTCCAGCTGTCTCCGTCCTTTTGGTAGATCGTAGTCACGTACATGTTCGGCATCGGCTGACCCTCGCAGGTTCCCTTCGAAGCCGCGCTGTAGGTAAGGACCACGAGATCGTCGTTCACTTTCGTCGCCTTTTCGCCCGAGAGAGTCGCACTGCTTTGCTCGCATTTGTGATCCGTAACCCACTTGATCTCCGCAGCGCGGTCCTTGATCCCTGCGGAGCTGACGGCGTGGAAATTACTGGCGAGCTTGTCTTCGAATGGCTTCGTGTCGTGTTTCGCCCAGGCGTCCCAAAGCGGCTTCTCCATTTCGATCAGCGTCTTTGCCAGTTCGGCGTCGTTCGGGATATTCGGCTTGGGAGGGGCTTCTTCCGAGGCCGCTTCTTTCTCCTCACTTGCAGGGCTCTTCGCGGCATTGGCGTCAGATCCCTCCTCCTTGGCGGGCTCTTCCTTCGCGTCCGATGAGGGCGGGATGGCCGCGCTTTGGTAGTAGGCAGCCTTCCAACTGTCGCCTTCCTTTACGTAGAGCGTCGCAAAATACTCTTCAGGGATCTTGTTACCTTCGCAGGTGCCTTCGACCGAGTTCTTGCCGGCGAGGATCGCAGCGGAATCGGAGAGCTCGACCGTCTTGTATTCGGATGTTGAGGTCGATTTCACATCGCACTTGCTGGTGCTTATGCCTCTGACCGCGCCTGCCTTGTCCGAGAATCCAAAGTTGCCGCCTCCGACAAAGTTGTCGGTTAGAAACGTCTCGAAGAACTGGCCGTTCTTGCTCTTCCACGCTTCACCCGCTTGCTTGTCGAGATCCGTAAGCGTGGCCTCAAGGGTCTTTTCGGTCGTTGCGTCGTTCGCGCCGCTGTTGCCGCCGGTGTTAGCTCCGTTTTCAGTTGGCGGCGGACACGCGGTGAATGAGAAGACGGCAAAACAGATCACGAATATTCCGATCAACTTGGACATAAATATATTCTCCTTAAGCTCTGCAGGTAAGTTTTGAATTGGCCGGGACACTGGTATTCGGCCGTATCGCTCAGGTCTAAGCGATAGCGGACCCTTTCCGTTCCCGATTTTCCCCTGGATTGGAGGGAATGTTACACGAATCCGCGGGAAGAGCAAGAGGAATTCGGTCGGTTCAGTCTGTTGAGTCTGTCGGGTCTGTCGGGTCTGTATTCTGAACCGAGATCGCCGACGCCCGCATGTCTGCCGCCGCTAAAGCGGCTCCGGAATCGTGTCTCCGTTTCTCCGTGGGTTCCGCCTGCGGCTCCACCCACGGCTAAAAGCAGGTCGTCGCTTCGCGACTCTGGTTGTAACCCTCTGTCCATACCCGGGGCTGCGCTTGCGGCTTGCCCCGGGCTATCATCCGTTGCCCCTTCGGGGCAAGTGGACCGCGGGTGTCCCCGTCCGCACCGGTTCGTCAGAAGCGGCACGCCTCCGGCGTGCGGTCGTGTAGCGACCGTTCCCCGGGGCTGCGCCTGCGGCCTGCCCCGGGCTACCATCCGTTGCCCCTTTGGGGAAAAAGACCCGACAGACCCGACAGTCTCACCAAGCTATCCCGTAATCGTCGCCGTGATGGCTGGAGCCGCCCCACATCGTTCCGTGCTCGCGGTCGAAGTAGATCGCGTTGATCGGGCCGGACGTGCGCTCCTCGAACCTTAGGTCGTATCCCATCTTCCTGAGCTCGCGCCTTATCCAGTCGGGCACAGATTCCGCCGCGAGCATGCGGCCGGGGATCGCCTCGTGATCGCCGAACGAGCTCTTCATCTGATAGCTGTTGATGTTCGCCGCTTCGGCCGCCTGCTGGACGTTCATTCCGAACTCGACCACGTTGAGGAAGAACTGGAGCAGGTTCTGGTCCTGGCCGTCGCCGCCCTGGACCGAGAACGAGAGGAATGGTTTGCCGTCCTTCAACGCCATCGAGGGTGTCAGCGTTACGCGCGGCTGTTTACCGGGCGCGATGACGTTGAAAGGATTGTTGCGCGGATCGAGATCGAAGCTCTGGGCGCGTTGGCTGAGTCCGACGCCGGTCCTGCCCGCGATCACGGCGGGGACCCACCCGCCGCTCGGCGTCACTGAAACCACCCAGCCTTCTTTGTCCGCCGCCTGGACCGTGGTCGTGCCGGCGTAAAACGAATCGAGAAAATCCGCTTCGGCGACCTCGTCTTCAGCCGGTTTCTTAGATCCCCAATTCTTGAGGAGATCGGTGAAAGGGTTCGTTTCTCCCTGGAAGGGATACGGATCGCCGGGCTTCACTTTCGGATCGTTCCTGTTGGTCTTCATCTCCTTCAAACGCGCCTTTGCGTACTCCTTTGAAAGAAGACCTTCGATCGGCTCGGCAGGAGGGAACGCGGGATCGCCGTAATAAAAATCGCGGTCCGCGTAGGCGAGGTTCATCGTCTGGTAAAGCGTGTGGATGTATCGCGAGCTGTTGTAGCCCATCGACTTCAGATCGAGGTTCTCGAGGATGTTCAGCGCCTGGAGCATCACCGGCCCCTGCGTCCAGTGCGTCAGCTTGTAAACGTCGATGCCCTTGTAGCTGGTCTGTACGGGCTCTTCGAACTTCACCTTCCACCCGGCGAGGTCCTCCATCGTGATCAGCCCGCCTTCTTCCTGCACGCCGCGGACGAATTCCTTCGCGATATCGCCCTTGTAGAAGCGTTCGTGCGCGGCGTAGATCGCTTCTTTCCGCGATTTGCCCGCTTTGAGCGCGTCAGCCTCCGCCTCGACCAGCTTCTTCAACGTCGCGGCAAGGTCCGGCTGGCGGAATATCTCGCCGGGCTGCGGAGCTTCCTTCTCCTTGCCTGCGTTCGGAAGCATCACCTCGCGCGAGTATTTCCACTGTTTCAGAAGCTTCTTCTCGCGCTCTATCCTCAGCGACGTGTCTTCTTCCATCGGATAGCCTTCGGCCATCTGGATCGAAGGTTCGAGAACGTCCTTCAGACTGAGGGTCCCGAACTCGGCGAGCATCGCGAAAATGCCGCCCGGAGTTCCGGGAGTGACGGCGGCTAGAGGACCGTCTTCGGGCGGATAGCTCTTGAATCCTTTCGAGGCGTAATACTCGACTGTTGCACCCGTGGGCGCGACACCGAGCGCGTTGACACCGATCACCTTTTTCGTGTGCGGGTTGTAGATCAGCGCCTGAGTCTCGCCGCCCCAGCTGAGCACGTCCCACATCGTCGAGGTGGCGCCGATCATTGCGCAGGCGGCGTCGACGGCGTTACCGCCCTTCTGGAACATCATCGCTCCGGCGGTCGCCGCGAGCGGCTTGCCGGTGATGGCGACCCAGTGGCGGCCGTGAAGAACTGGTTTGGCGGTTCTTTGAGCTGCGAGCGGTTCGTTAAATGTCATGGCCAAAAGTATGATCGCGGCGATCGGTCTTAGAAGTTTCATGATGGGAAAGTAATGAGTTCTGAGCTATAAGTGACGAGTAACGGATTGTGAGACCTCTTCAACGTTCTTTGCGGTACTTGGCGTCTTTGCGGCTTTGCGAGAACTCTTGGCAGCACCAATTATTTCGCACGTTGGATCCAGGCAACTCGTTAGGGACTCCCGCAAAGACGCTAAGCCGCAAAGGACCGCAAAGAGATCGAAAGCAGAGGGCCCGTCGCTGCCGCTCCGGGTACTGATTTCATTGGTCAGTGGTCAATGCTCATTGGTCAATGAACCGGCTCGCCGCTACGCGGCTGGATCACTATTTTGCGCCCCGGGCTATCATCCGTTGCCCCTTCGGGGCATTCGCCCGACCAGTCTGCGATCCGAATAAAGGCACAGCGGACTCAACAGACTCGACAGACCCGATAGACCCGACAGACTCAAATTCCCAGTTCCTCTTTCGCTTCCTTAAACTTCGCGATCGCGAACTCCAGGTCCTCCTTTGAATGCGCGGCGGAGACCTGGGTGCGGATGCGAGCCTGGCCCATCGGGACGACCGGGAACGAAAAGCCGATCACGTAAACGCCCTTCGTCAGCAGCAGGTCCGCCATCTTCGACGCGAGCGCCGCGTCGCCAAGCATCACCGGGACGATCGGGTGCTCGCCGGGAAGAACCTCGAGTCCGATCTTCGCGATCTCCTGCCGGAAGAATGCGGTGTTCGAAGCCAGCTTGTCGCGCAAGTGAGTCGACTTGCTGAGCATATCGATCGCCCGGATCGATCCGGCGACGATCGCAGGCGCGACCGTGTTCGAGAAAAGGTAAGGGCGCGAACGCTGGCGCAGCATCTCGACGATCTCCTTCCTCGCGCTCGTGTATCCGCCGCTCGCGCCACCCAAAGCCTTCCCGAGTGTGCCCGTGATGATGTCGATGCGGTCCATCACGCCGTGGTGCTCGTGCGTCCCTCGGCCGTGCTCGCCGACAAATCCTACAGCGTGCGAATCGTCGACCATCACCATAGCGTCGTACTTCTCAGCGAGATCGCAGATCTCGGGTAGTTTCGCCAGGTAGCCGTCCATCGAGAATACTCCGTCGGTCGCGATCATCTTGCGCCGCGCGCCGGAAGCTTCCTTCAGCTTTTCCTCAAGGTCGTTCATATCGCCGTTGGCATAACGGAAGCGCTGGGCCTTGCAAAGCCGAATGCCGTCGATGATCGATGCGTGGTTGAGCGCGTCCGAGATGACGGCGTCTTCCTCGCCGAGGATCGTTTCGAACAGGCCTCCGTTGGCGTCGAAGCACGACGTGTAGAGGATCGTGTCTTCCATTCCGAGGAACTCGCTGATCTTATTCTCGAGCCGTTTGTGAATGGTCTGCGTGCCGCAAATGAACCGGACGGACGCGAGCCCGTAGCCCCATTCGTCGAGCGCCGTCTTCGCCGCCTCGATTATCGAGGGGTCATCGGCAAGGCCGAGGTAGTTGTTGGCGCACATATTCAGGACCTCGCCTCCGGCGACGTCGATGTGCGCGTCCTGAGGAGTCTCGATGACGCGCTCGGACTTGTAGAGCCCCGCCTCGCGGATCTCGTCGAGCTGTTCGGAAAGCTGTTGTTTTGCCGTTGAATACATAGTGATGAGTGATGAGTAACGAGTGATGCGTTCGGTGCGCACGTGAGACGCGTGCTCAGGTCGCGCAAGCGACCGTACTTGTATTAGTAACGCTTCCGTTTAGAGCAGCGCTTCGCGCTGCGCAGATCCGCGTAGCGGATACCTGCATTTAGCCGTGGGTGGAGCAAACCGGAACCCACGGGTAAGAGTTACGAATAATCAGTTCGGAACGCACGCGTCCCGCGTGCAACGCGCCACCAGGCGCGTATGACGATCTTAACTATTTCCTCAAGCGTGAAACGACGTATGCGATGATCGCGAACGGCGACCAGACGGTTGCCAGCAAAGCCATGATCGTGACAGCCCAAACCTTTGTCCATTCGCGACCGAGCCTCGACGGAGGATCCTCATACTCCGCGATCTCAGGATTCGTCGGAAGGTACGAGACATATATGAGCTCACCTACTGCAGCGGTTCCCAAAAGACTTGCGGCGTATGAGCGGCTGCTGCCCTCAAACCTCTTGCCATCTACAAAGTACTCAAAGCTAACCTCACGACCTCGACCTCGACCGACTTTCACCGCGGTAACTCTTGCCGAGGTTCGTTTGCCTTCCTCAGCAAGTGCGGTCCACTTTGGGATCTCGCGAATATAATAGGCAAACCCAAAGACCGAACCTCCAACGACAACGCTTGCAATGACAAGAACCGTGAGCCAGTTTAGAGTTCGTCTCTTCATTAAGGGCGGTCCTTCGCGGCTATGTTGGGGTCACTTGCCTACAATCTCTTCCACCTTCCGGTCCGCGATCTTGTACTTCCCGTTTACGAGCTTGAACCTCTGGCTTGAGAACTTCGTCGCCGTCGCGACTCCGGTCACTGCTTCGAGCGGCCCTCCGTCTTCCGGTTCCTCGAAATTCAGTTCGAGCGCCGGCAGGTTTAGCGCAAGTTCATATCCTGCCGGACCGCCTGCGAACACATAGAACATCGTGACGTTTGCCCCCATCGCGTTCCCGACGGCCTGCACAACAAGGTCCGGGCGATCGTCGTTTCCGAGATCGATCTCGCTCGCGGAGAAGCATTCGTCGAAAGCCTCAGGTGACGAGCCGCATTCGTCCGGAAGAGGTTGGGACTTGAGGATGAGCGCCCGGACGTCTTCAGGGATCGGAGCCTTCTTCGCAATCGCCTTCTCGGCATGAAACTCGGTTTGTTGTTCCGTCTTCGGCGGCGCGGGTACTTCGTTGGCTGCGTCATCCGCGACTCCTTCATTCATGTCCGGACCGGAGGAGCAGGCAAGCATCGTGGCGAGAGCGATGAGCGAGAAGAGTAGCATTGATGTTCTTGCGAAACGTTTCATACGGCTGTTCGCTTTGGACCGCGGGCGTCCCCGCCCGCATTTCTTATTCCCACGCGTTTGGACCGCGGGCGTCCCCGCCCGCGCTTGTTATTCCTACGCGTTTGGACCGCAGGCGTCCCCGCCCGCACTTCTTATTCCTACGCGGTTGGACCGCAGGCGTCCCCGCCCGCATCAGTTCGTTAAAAGCGGCACGCCTCCGGCGTGCGATAACAAATGCGACCCTTACCCCGGGCTGCGCCTTCGGCTTGCCCGGGGCTAACATCCGTCGCCCCTTAGGGGCGATCGAAACCTTAAATTACCAACTATCAATTAGTCTCAGTCCTCAATGTTCCCAGTCCAGGATCACCTTTCCGCTGTCGCCCGTCTTCATAGCTTCGAAGCCCTCTTCGAAATCCCTGTAACTGAACCGGTGCGTGATCACCGGGCTGATGTCGAGGCCCGTCTCGATAAGCACGCTCATCTGGTACCAGGTCTCGTACATCTGGCGGCCGTAGATACCTTTTATATCGAGCATATTAAAAATGACAGGCTTCCAGTCGATCTCGAACGGGTCGGACGGGATCCCGAGGAAAGCTATGTTCCCGCCGTGCGCCATATTGGCGACCATGTCCCGCAGTGCGACCGGGCTTCCGGACATCTCGAAGCCGACGTCGAAGCCCTCGACCATCCCGAGCTCCTTCTGCGTTTCTTTGATCGATAATTCTTTAGTGTTGATCGCCTTCGTGACCGAGCCCATCTTTTCGGCGAGCCCGAGCCGCTTCGGGTTGATGTCCGTTATGACGATGTGACGCGCGCCCGCCTTCTTCGCCACCGCAGAAGCCATTATCCCGATCGGGCCGGCGCCTGTGATCAGGACGTCCTCGCCGAACACTTCAAAAGCGAGAGCGGTATGGACCGCGTTCCCGAACGGATCGAAGATCGCCGCGACGTCGAGGTCTATCCCCTTTTCGTGCTTCCAGATGTTCGTATACGGGACAACCATAAATTCCGCGAAACCGCCGTCCGTGTTCACGCCGAAGCCGAGTGTATTCGCGCATTTGTACCGCCGTCCCGCGAGGCAGTTCCGGCACCGCCCGCAGACAAGGTGGCCCTCGACGCTGACGATATCGCCTTCGTAGAAGTCGTTGACGTTCGAGCCGACCTCGATTATCTCGCCGACTATCTCGTGCCCGAGGATCGTCGGGATGCTGATCGTGCTCTGCGACCACGCGTCCCAGTTGTAAATATGCACGTCGGTGCCGCAGATACCCGTCCTGAGCACGCGTATCTTGACGTCGTTTATCCCAATCTCGGGCTCCGGAACGTCCTCAAGCCAAAGGCCCGGTTCGGCCTTGCTCTTCACGATTGCTTTCATAGGTTTAACGAAATGAATTCGGTATCCGCAATGATAAGGTCAGGCGGTCGAGTCTGTCGAGTCTGTCGGGTCTGTCGGGTCTTTCGGGTCTGTCGAGTCTGTCGGGTCTGTCGAGTCTGTTCAGTCTGTCGAGTCTGTTCAGTCTGTCGAGTTTGTCGAGTCTGTTCAGTCTGTCGAGTTTGTCGAGTCTGTTCAGTCTGTCGAGTCTGTCGAGTCTGTTCAGTCTGTCGAGTCTGTTGGGTCTGTTCTGTCTGTTGAGTCTGTGGTGTCTGTGGCGTCTGTCGAGTCTGTGCGGGCTGTCGAGTATGTGGTGCCCGTTGGGGCTGGCGGGTCTGCTGGGTCGTCTGGCGCGGGGGGGGGGACGTGGTGTGACGGGCGTGGCTGACGATGGGATGACTGGGGGGGCGG
>JAGFIQ010000038.1 GCA_024103495.1 Aridibacter famidurans | reverse complement strand
ATCCGTCCTGCCTGTTTGAGAATCTGCCGCCAAAGTTCCGCTTCAAGATGCATTTGATTGGAGCAGGGTCGGTGATCAAGAACAAGCTACGCTGCCTGCCGAAAAGGCTTGACTACTACTTCTTGATGAATGTGTGGTCACTTGGATACCATCATTGGCTTGCTGAGGCCGCACCGAAGTTCATCTTGTTCGAGGACTTACTAAGGAAAGGTCGAATCCTTATGCCAAAACATCGGCCGGGGTTCATCAGGGAGTTCCTCGACATCTTTGGTTTCGATAATATTGAAGAGACGGAAGAGAATGTGTTCGCAAGGTCGCTGAACGTCATTTCGAACCCGAATTCAGGGCATTTTGATGCCGGACATCTGGCCCAATTTCGTCAGGCGTCATTCGAACGACTAGGCTTGGTCGGCAAATCAAGGGGAAGAAAAGTCTATGTGACCAGGATGAACGCGAAAGTGAGAAAAGTGGTCAATGACGACGAACTGATTGGGCTCTTGGAAGGAAAGGGTTACGAAATCTTTGATCTCGACAACACCCCGTTCATTGATCAGCTAAAGTTGTTTTCCGAAACCAGAATATTTGTAAGCCTCCACGGCTCGGCGTTGACGAATATGATATTTATGCCGCCAGGCGGAGCGATCTTGGAATTCTATCCGAAGGTCAACGACGAAGAGAAAGAACTCAATGCCTGTTTCTACCGGATGGCGAGAGTTCTTGGCCACGAGCATCGGTTCATCTTTTCCCAAAGGGAAGACGAGCAGAAGCACGTGGAATTCCGCAAAGATAATGTGATCATTGATCTTGCAGGGATCGAACGCGAACTGGAAGAGTTCGAAGCTGCGGTGCAATGAAAATCAGTGTAGTAATTCCAACTTACAACTACGGGCGCTTTATTGGTGAGGCACTCGAGAGCCTTAGGGCGCAGACACGGAGTCCCGATGAAATCATAATTGTTGACGACGGTTCCGAAGACAATACGGAGGAGGTCGTTCTCCGCTTCGGTGAGGAAGTCAGATATCTGAAGCAGCAGAACAGCGGAGTATGTGTCGCACGAAACAGGGGTGTCGAGGAAACTTCCGGAGACCTGATCGCCTTTATGGACGCTGATGATATCTGGGATGCCTCGAAGCTGGACAAGCAAACGGCGATATTTGAAAGCGATCCGGAGGTTGGGCTTGTTCATTGCGGGATGCGCGAATTTGACAGCGATACTGGTGAAGTCACGAACGTGTACCTTGACGGAGAAGAAGGATGGATCGCCGGAATGATTGCAGAATGGAACAAGCCTGCGGTAATCGGACCAGGCGGCACGACAATGGTGAAGAGAGTAGTTTTTGATCTTGTGGGTGGATTTGACCCTTCGCTCAAGAACGCGGAAGATTGGGAATTCTGTTTTCGGGTCGCGAAACGGTTCAAAGTTGGATTTGTAAGGGAGGCGTTGGTTAATTACCGCATCCATCCGGAAAATGCGCACAAGAACATCGCCGAGATGGAAAGGTCGGCGCTTAGGGCCTGGACAAAGGTGTTCGATGGCAGTGATCCGGATATCGAGAAATTGAAACGAAGATCCTACGCCAATCTGTTCAAGGTCCTTGCCGCATCTTTCCTCAGGCAGGGTCACTATTTCGGTTTCATAAGAAACGCGGCGAAGAGTCTTTTTTACAGGCCATCCTTGGTCGGCCATTTCCTGACGTCGCGTGTTCGAAGAGATAATCACGAGAGTTAAATGCAGATCCAGCTCCTTGAAGTACTCGCCTGCCCTAAGTGCAAGGGAAGTCTAGAATGCGAAAGCCGAGCGACAGAGATCGAAACAGGCGAGCTCAAGTGTATCACTTGCCACCGCTCATATCCTATACGCAACGGGATCCCCAGGTTCGTGGATCCAGACAGCTACGCGAGTTCATTCGGGTATCAATGGAACCTGTTCGGACGCGTTCAAATCGATTCGTTCAACGGCACGACCCTTTCATCAGAGCGTTTCTGGTCGGAGACAAGCTGGAACGGATCGGAGCTGGGGGGCAAATGGATTCTCGACGCCGGATGTGGAGCCGGCAGGTTTCTGGATGCCGTGGCACAGAGCGGGGGGAATATCGTAGGCCTGGACCTTAGCAATAGCGTGGACGCTGCGAAAAAGAACCTTGAGGGAAAGTCTAACGTGCATTTTGTCCAGGCGAGCATCTATGAGCTTCCGTTCAAGGAAGGAGCATTTGACTATTGCTATTGCATCGGAGTCGTCCAGCACACTCCCGAGCCTAAAAAGACGTTGAGGTCTCTGGCCGGTGTTGTCCGAGCCGGCGGTAGCCTCGCGGTCACAATCTACCCAAGGAGATTTTTCACTAAGCTGCATTCAAAATACTTAGTCCGACCGCTTGCACGCAGGATGGATAAGAAGCGTCTGTTGAGCCTTGTAGAGTCGTCGATGAAGGTCCTTTTCCCGCTAACAAGTTTCCTCTTCAGGATACCGATACTGGGCAGGGCGTTCCGGTTTGTCATTCCGGTTGCGAACTATGTCGAGGAACCGCAGCTGGAAAAAGAACAACGATATCAATGGGCGGTGCTGGATACGTTCGATATGCTCTCCCCGCGCTTTGATCAGCCGATGACCGAGGCTGAGGCGGTGGAAGCACTGAATGAAGGGGGGATCGGAGTGCGGCGATTGAAGAATAGGGGATTGAATCTCGTGGGAACGAAGAGTGACGAAATCTGACCTGAGCACGCTCTACATCTGCTATTTTGGCCTCAGGGAGCCGCTTGTTCAGACACAGGTAGTACCTTACCTTATCGAGCTCGCGAAAGGCGGGGTCGATGTTTCTCTGCTCACTTTCGAACCAAATGATGACGATGACCGCGGATACCCTACCCAGATGTCTGATGCCTCAGAAATTCTGATCAGGCACGGGATAAACTGGATCAGGCTCTCATATCACAAAAGGCCTTCGCTACCTGCTACCGCGTATGACATTCTTGCGGGGGCGATCAAAGGTATCAAGATCATTAGAAACAGGAAGATAGACATCGTCCACGCACGAGCACACATCCCGCTCGCAATGGCGCTGCTGATTCGAATGGCGGCCGGATGCAAACTGATATTCGACGTCAGGGGATTCCTCGCGGATGAATATGTCGACTCAGGCATTTGGAAAGAAGGGTCAGTTGCTTATCGCATGGTCAAATGGCTCGAAAGAAAGGGCCTGAAGTCAGCCGACCGAATCGTTGTGCTTACACGCAAGGCGAAGGAATACTTGACGGACAAATGCGAACTCGACCCTTCAAGAATCGAAGTGATACCCTGTTGTGTTGGCTTTTCAGGTCCTTTTGATGAAAGCTGGGGAACAGAAAAGAGTCGGTTTGGCTTGATCTACTGCGGTTCAGTGACTGGTCTTTATCTGCTCTCGGAGATGGCGGACTTCTTTGTTGAACTGAAGCGAGCCCGGCCCAACGCACACTTTACGATCCTGACTCTTGGAGATGCCTCGGATATCCGCAGGTTGTTGGCAGCGAAAGGGCTGAGCGATGCAGATTTTCTAGTGACGTCAACGAGTCCGGAAGGTGTTTCCGACCACCTTCGGAAGGCGAGTGTGGGTATCTCATTCCGGTTGCCGACCTTTGCCCAGATCGCGGCATCTCCGACGAAGATCCCGGAGTACCTTGAAGCGGGTATCCCCGTAATAACAAATGCCGGAATTGGAGATACGGACGAGATCCTCTCGAGTTCGAAGACCGGGGTAATAGTCGAAGGTTTCGGACGTGACCAGTTGAGCGACGCCGTTGCAAGGGTCATTGCTTTGGCAGAAGACGACAAGATTACGGCTCGTTGTCGTATGGTTGCGAAGTCGGAATTCTCGCTCGAAAAAGTTGGCGGACCAAGGTACCTCAGATTGTATCGAGGTCTTTCACGGCGGGAGGAATAGTCGGTTCAAAATGCGTGGCCTCTCAAGTACAAGCGTGACCAATGAGTAACAGCGTTTCAGAATCGCGCCCGTGTCCCTCGTGTGGGCCTGTGGAAGGAATTCCCGTCGGGGAGAAGAACGGCTTCTCGATCCTCCGCTGCCCGGATTGCCGGACTATCTTCACGTCTCAGTTGCCCGTCGTCGGGGAAGCTGAGGACTATGACAGTTACTACACGGAAGGGAATCTCTCGGTGCCTGGTTTTGTCCGGAGGCGGTTGGGTGAGATATTGGAGAGTTTCTCTCCCTACAGATCCAGCGGCAGGTTGCTGGATGTAGGTTTCGGGGCCGGTACGATATTGCAGGTGGCATCTGAAAAAGGCTGGGAGGCTCACGGGATCGAGGTGTCTGAACCGGCGATCGAAAGCGCGAAGAAACAGGGCTTTCAGGTGTTTCACGGAGAGCTTTCGGATGCGAACTTCCCGGACGCTCATTTTGACGTGATCACTGCCAGCGAGATCCTGGAACATTTGCCCGAGCCGGCGGAACTCGTTGGGGAGATTTCCAGGATCCTGCGCCCCGGAGGCCTCTTCTGGGCGACGACACCCTCATCAAGGGGACTTTCATTTCGGATGATGGGTTCGCAATGGAGCGTGGTTTCTCCGCCGGAGCATATTCAGCTCTTCTCACGTTCCGGTCTTGTGAATCTGCTGTCGACCTCGGGTTTCGGCGAAGTGAAGGTACTGACGGAATCGTTCAATCCAAGCGAGCTCAAAGGATTCATCCTGAGGAGAGAAGACTCGTTCTCCGGCGACGATCGGGTGGCGGCAGGCTACGAGCTCAATGAGAATCTGATGAGCAATGGAGCCGGGATCGTCGCCAAAAAGGCAATGAATTCTCTTTTGAACACCTTCCGGCTGGGCGATTCGCTCAAGATCTTCGCCGTCAAGACAAGCTGAATTCCGCTGCCTGTGCAGGACCTACGCAGTCCAGCTATGAATAATCCGATCCGGGTGCTATGTCTTGCCTCGTATCCCATAGAGGCCGCCGCAACCAGATACAGAGTAGACCAGTTCATCGAACCGCTCTCGAAGCTGGGGATCGCTGTAGACCTGGTGCCGTCGCTCACAGGGCCGCAATTCTCGAGCCTCTACCAAAATGGCAGCTCCCTGAAAAAAGCCGCATACGCTGTTCAGGCCACTCTACGGAGGATCTCCGGATTGGCGAGGGCAGGAAACTACGACGTTCTCTTCGTCCAGCGCGAGGCAATGTTCTTCGGGCCAGCGGTGTTTGAGTGGGCGTACCGGTCAATAGGGGACCTGCCATTGGTCCTCGATCTCGATGATGCGACATATGTTTCCTACACAAGCCCCCGTTTCGGGAAGATTGGCAGCGCTCTGAAGTTCTTTGGGAAGACCAACAAGCTGATCTCCGCGGCAGAGGTCGTTGTTTGCGGCAACCGATTCATAGCGGAACACGTGCGATCCAAAGGGACCAAGCCTGTTGTGATTCCGACGGTGGTTGATACCGAACGGTTTCGACCGTCGACCCTTGAGAATGAGGTCCCTGTGATCGGATGGATCGGAACGCATTCGACCTATCCGTCTCTGGAGTCACTGCTTCCGGTGATCGAAAAGCTGGGGAGTAAACACCGATTCCGGTTTCTGGTGGTTGGAGCGGGAAGATCCGAAGTGACGGTCCCTGGGATTGAAGTCGAAAGCCTGGACTGGAAGCTGTCGCGGGAGATCGGCGACTTTCAACGACTGGACATCGGGCTGTATCCGATAAAGACCAGTTCTTCCGCAAACATTGAATGGATAAAGGGCAAATCTGGTTTCAAGGCGATCCAGTATATGGCGGTCGGTGTACCGTTCGTGATGTCGCCGGTTGGAGTATGCGGTGAGCTGGGCGTGGACGGCGAGACCCACTTCAATGCGACAAGCGACGAGGATTGGTATAATTCGATCGATAAGCTGCTTTCGGACCCCTCACTGCGACGCCGAATGGGGAAGAATGCTCGCAACTACGCAACCGAACATTTCACACTGGAAGAACAGGCAAGAAAGTTGAGCGAAGTGTTGGTACAGGTTGCCGGAAGGCGATCCTGAATCATCCCCAGTTTTCACAGCTATTTAGTCTCTGAAATGCTGAGTCTAAAACAGTCACTTCTCAGAATTCTGCGAAAGAAACGTCTTCAACCGATGTGGGAAGGGTTTGTTCATTACTCTCGAATCGGAATGAATTTTGGCGGCGGCTCTGATTTGTTTCAAAGCGGAGAGATCTACGCCCTTGAGTTTGCGAGAAAGAACCTGAGTGACAATACAGAATTGACCGTTTTCGACGTAGGAGCAAATGTAGGCGACTACACACAACTTTGTCTCGATACTCTTGGACCTAATTGCCGAGTTTTTGCATTCGAGCCATCTAATGTAGCTCATCAATCCATATCGCGACGGTTCCCTTCCAATACAAACGAAAATGTCACTGTGCTTAATTTCGGGCTAAGCGACGCAAGCTGTGAACTCCCTCTATATTCGCCAGCAGAGGGTGCTACGGTAGCATCAATGTACAAGAATAGGTATATCTTCGGGGAGCGTACTGCGGAAATTGAGGAGACGATTTCACTAACGACGGTAGATGAATACTGTAAAACTGAGCAAATACAACGAATCGATTACTTGAAGCTTGATATTGAGGGACATGAATTTGCGGCATTGAAAGGTGCAGAACGAATGATTAGCGAGAAACGGGTTCAGTTTATTCAGTTCGAATTCGGTCGTTGTTGTTTAGCAGCTCGCGTTTTCTTCAAAGATTTCTATGACTTTCTCACTCCGGAGTTCAGACTATACAGAATAGTCTCAGACGGAGTACATCCAATTGGAGATTATCGAACTTTGCACGAGAATTTTGAGACCGTGAACTACTTAGCCGAATTAGTCGGATAGGGAATTCTTGTGGACATCGGATGGCAGACTGTATGCCTTGAAGTCTTGAAGCTTTGTTTTTCGACACTAGCCTCATCTAAGAGGGATTCAATGGGGCTACAAAACAACTAATGTACATTCTGGGTCTTACAACTCTCGGGGATTCGGCCGCGAGCCTTATAAAGGACGGGATTCCCGTTGCTTGCGCCGAAGAGGAGAGGTTCTCCCGAAAGAAACATCACAGCGGCTTTCCCTACAAGGCGATCGAGTTCTGCCTGGACTATGCAGGGATCGAATTGAAGGACGTCGAGCATGTCGGACACTACTGGAAGCCCTGGATCCTTCGCCACAAGGCGATGCAGGCCGTGAAGGCGGCGTTCGTGTCCCGGGATATGTTCAAGGCGCGTGCGGACCGCGGGATCGCGCAGGTGAGCGACAGTTACCTCGGAATGTTCCGCCACGCAAAGCGGCTGAGGGACAACTTCGGACCGTCGAACTTCAAGTTCCATTACCTTGAGCACCACCAGACACACGCCGCGAGCGCGTTTTTCGTTTCCCCGTTCGAATCAGCCGCGATCCTTACGTGGGACGGCACCGGAGAGGACACGACGACGCTCTTCTGCCGGGGCGAGGGAAACAGCATCGAGGTCCTGAAGCGCATCAAGCTTCCCCATTCCCTTGGCCAGTTCTACTCTGCCGTAACGAATTACCTTGGATTCAATATGTTCAAGGGCGACGAGTGGAAGGTTATGGGCCTAGCCGCCTACGGCAAGCCGGTCTATTACGATTTCCTCAAAAAGAACGTACTTACGACGAACGGGAACGGCGATTTTCATTTCAATATAAAGGTCCTCGATCATCACCTGGCGAAACACTATCAGTTCCCGGACGCTATAGTCGACGAGCTGGGGCCGGCGCGCACGAAGGGCGATGAGCTCACGGAGCATCACTGGAACATCGCTTCTTCCGCTCAGAGGGTGCTTGAGGACACCGCCATCCACCTTACAAAGCAGATTAAGGAGATGACAGGCGAGGAGAACCTCTGCATGGCGGGCGGCGTCGCGTTCAATTCCGTGATGAACGGCAGGATCTTTCACGAAACGCCTTTCAGGAACTTTTTCGTCCATCCGGCGGCGGGCGACGCGGGATGCTCGCTCGGCGCGGCGCTGATGGTCTGGCACCAGAAGCTGGGGAATCCGCGCGGGTTCGTGATGGACCACGCGTACTACGGGCCGGAGTTCACCAACGACGAATGCCGCGCGGCGCTCGACGAGGCGGGCTTGAAGTACGAAGTTCTTGAAGACGAGGTGCTTCTTCCGAAGCTGGCGAAGATGATTTCGGAAGGCGCCATCGTCGGATGGTTCCAGGGCCGAATGGAATGGGGGCCGAGAGCGCTCGGATCGCGGAGTTTTCTAGCCGACCCGCGCCGAGCGGACATGCGCGAGATCCTCAACCACAAGGTGAAACTAAGGGAGTGGTTCAGGCCGCTTGCCCCGTCGATGCTGGAAGAGCACGCGAACGAGGTGTTTGGCGTTGAGCACCACGATCCATTCATGATCACCGTTATAAAGGTCCGAGAGGATTACAAGGACAAGATCCCGGCGGTGGTCCACGTCGACGGAACGGCGCGTCCCCAGATGGTCAGCCGGAAGACGAATCCTCGATACTGGGAGCTGATAAACCACTTCCGCGAGCTGACCGGGATCCCAATGCTTCTGAACACTTCGTTCAATTGCCAGGAACCGATCGTTTGCACCCCGCAGGATGCCGTCAACACTTTCAACAACGCCAATTTCGACGCTTTGGTATTGGAGAACAACCTGGTCATCCGCGAATAGACACGGTCTTCTATGAATCGCCTCCTTGTTATTGCATGTACCTTGGTCGGACTAAGTCTTGCGATAGTTGCGTTTCCAGAGGGTGCAGTCGCGTTTGCACTAGCGCTTTGTTTGGTTTCGATCGTAGTAGTAGTCATTCGAGCACGTGGAGAAGTCGATAAGGAATTTCTTATAACAGTTTTCTTACTTGCTTTGCTGGCGAGACTCGGATTCGGGCTTCTGATAACGGCCTTGGAACTCCAGAGCTTTTTCGGAGGCGATTATAAGACTTACGACGCAGTTGGCAACGCATTGATGAACACTTGGTTCGGGTACCCTTCCGAGATCGAACCTCAAAGCCTGGCCTCAAGATTGAATTCGGTAGGCTGGGGAATGTACTTTCTTACAGCAGGCATTTATTCACTCGTAGGTAGAAATCCGGTCGCAGCTCAATTGTTCTGCGCAGTTATAGGGGCCGCAACTGCTCCGCTTGCTTATGTTTGCTCGCATGGGCTTTTCGGCAACAAACGAGTTGGCAAATGGTCGGCTTATCTCGTTGCACTGTATCCAGCATTCGTGGTTTGGAGTGGACAGTTGCTCAAAGACGGACTAATAATTTTTTTCCTTGTGCTGACCATAACAATGGTGCTTGAGGTCCATAAAAAGATCTCCTATGTGAATCTTGCCCTTTTGCTTCTTTCTCTTGGCGCAATCTTGTCACTTCGATCCTACATATTCTATATGGTCGCAGTCGCAGTGGTCGGAATGTTCTTTGTCGGACTTGCCAAATCGCAAAGAGCCATGATCGCAAGTTTTTTGGGACTTGTGGTAGTTGGTGTTGCGTTCACTTATCTCGGAGGTTTGCAGAGTACAAGTCAAGAAATTGAAAAGTTTACAGATCTCGAGCAGGTTCAAAGAAGCAGGATGGATTTGGCGCGAAGCGCGGAATCAGGCTTCAATCAAGATATCGATGTTTCGACAACAGCAGGTGCACTTCAAGCAATCCCGATCGGCTTCATATATCTATTGTTCGCTCCTTTTCCTTGGGAGATGACAAATCTCCGTCAGTTCCTTGCACTCCCAGATGTAATTCTCTGGTGGATCTGTATTCCATTCGTCGTTTCAGGAATTGCATATTCTTTGCGACACAAGCTCCGCGAGACGCTCGGAATCCTGGTCTTCACGTTAATGCTCACACTCGCCTATTCGATCTTCCAGGGCAACGTCGGAACGGCGTATCGCCAAAGAACCCAGATCCAGGTCTTTCTGTTCATGTTTGCCGCGGTCGGGATCACGCTCCGGATCGAGAAGCGCGAGAACGCAGAGTATCTGAAGCAGCTTCGACAGGAGCAGTTCGAGAAGAATTACAGGGAGAGGGAGAGGCTTAGGGTTACGGGGGTGTGAAGACGGATGGTAATTGATAATTGAGAATGGAGAATTGCTTCCCGGCGAGTGGTGATCGATTCCCCGCGAAGTTCTCGAGTTAACAGGAGATCAATTCTCAATTTTCAGTTATCAACCATCAATTCCCTAATTTCTTATGTGCGGTATCGTCGGATTCACAGCGAAACACTTCGGTGACGAAGAGCTCGGCGTCCTTGAGCGGATGAACGAAGCGATCGTGCACCGGGGTCCTGACGACTACGGTTTTTACGTCGGCGAAGGCGTCGGGATGGCGATGCGGCGGCTCTCGATCATCGACCTCGCCTCCGGCAAACAGCCGATCCACAACCGCGACAAGACCAAATGGATCGTCTACAACGGCGAGATCTACAACTACCAGTCTTTGCGAGCCGAACTGGAAAAAGAAGGCGACACGTTCTACACGAACTCCGACACCGAGGTCATCCTTCACCTCTACGACAAGCACGGCAAGGACTGCCTTAGACATCTCCGAGGAATGTTTGCATTCGCGATCTGGGATGAGAACGAGCGGTCGCTGTTCATCGCGCGCGACCGCGTTGGCAAAAAGCCGCTTCTTTTTTCGCATCGCCCGGACGGCGATCTGATCTTCGGCTCCGAGTTCCGTGCGGTGCTGGAGCATCCTGCCATCTCGCGCGACGTCGATCACGAGGCGATCGACGCTTACCTTTCTTACCTGTGCGTTCCCGCGCCGATGACCGCCTTCAAAGAGATCCGTAAGCTGGAACCAGGGCACTGGCTGTTCTGGAAGAACGGCGAGATCAGGACGGAAAGGTACTGGCTGCCCGATTTCTCGAAGAAAATAAAGATCACGGAAGAAGAGGCGATCGAGGAGACGACGCGGATCCTGCGCGAGTCTATAAAGCTCCGAATGATCTCGGAAGTCCCGCTTGGTGCGTTCCTCTCGGGGGGCGTTGATTCTTCGATCGTCGTCGCGCTGATGGCCGAGGCAAGCGACCGTCCGGTCAAGACGTTCTCGATCGGTTTTGAAGAACAGGACTACAGCGAGCTGAAATACGCGCGGAAGGTAGCCGAGCACGTCGGGGCGGAATA